>NZ_JBHUQX010000327.1:0-11047 GCF_042674225.1 Streptomyces sp. NPDC056948 | reverse complement strand
TCCCCTCCCCCCGGGGGATCCGGCGGCCACGCGGCGGTCACTTGGAGAAGTCCGGCACCAGCTTGGTGATGGCGGTCTCGGCGTCGCCGAGGCCCTTGTCCAGGGACTCCTTGCCGCCGGCGATCTCGATCAGCTCGTCGTCCAGCGGGCCCCACAGGGAGCTGTACTCGGGCAGCGCCGGGCGCGGCTGGGCGGAGGACAGCACGCCCTGGTAGCCGGCGATGCCGGGGTCGGCCTTGACCTCGGCGGTGTAGGCGTCCTCGCGCGTGGGGAGCGTGGAGTTCTTCAGCGCGATGGTCTCCTGGGCCTTCGCCGAGGTCATGAAGTTGACGAACTTCAGCGAGGCCTTCTGGTGGGCCGCGTCGGAGCCGGCGTAGACGGAGAGGTTGTGGCCGCCGGTCGGGGCGCCCGCCTTGCCGGTGGAGCCGGCCGGGACGGTGGCGATGCCGAGGTTGTTCTTGTCCTTGAAGGCGGAGCCCTTGTAGAAGTTGGTGATCTCCCACGGGCCCTGGACGATCGAGGCGACCTTGCCGCTGACGAACGCCTCCTGGATGTGGGCGTAGGCGTCCGCGGTGGTGTCGGCCTTGTGCAGGCCCTTGCCCTTGAACAGGCCCTGCCAGGTGCCGTAGGCCTTCTTGGCCGCGGGCGAGGCGACGGTGATCTTCTTGGCGTCGGCGTCGACGGTGTCGGCGCCCTCGCCGTAGAGGAAGCTCTGCGCGTAGTAGGCCTGGGTGGAGCCCCAGTAGCCGTCGACGCCGGTCTTGTCCTTGACGGTGGCGGCGGCCTTCTTCAGGTCGTCCCAGGTCTTGGGGGCCTCGACGCCGGCCTTCTTGAACAGGGCCTTGTTGTAGACGAGGGCGAGGGTGTCCGTGGTGAAGGGGACGCCGTACGTCTTGCCCTCGTACTTGGCCTGCTCGATCAGGCTGGGCTGGAACTTGTCCTGCTCGGCGAGGGCCTCGGTGCCGTCGAGCGGCGCGAAGAAGCCCTTCTTGGCGAAGGCCGGGGTCCAGCCGACCTCGGAGCGCAGCACGTCGGGGGCGCCCTTGGAACCGGCGGCGGTGTCGAACTTGTTCTGCGCCTGGTCGAAGGGGACGTTGACGTAGTTGACCTTGATGTCCTTGTGGGCGGCCTCGAACTCCTTGACGAGGGCCTTGTACGTCGGGGCCTCGTTGGTGGCGTTGGAGGTGTCCCACCAGGTGATGGTGACCGGGCCGTCGGCCTCGTCGCCGCTGTCGCTTCCGCCGCACGCCGTCGCCGCCAGGGCGAGGGACGCCACCAGCGCGGTGGCCGCTATGCCACGCCGCATGAGTTCTCCTTGAGGGTCAGCCCGTTCGTGCTGCCGACTGCGCCGTTGGCGGCCGGGCGTCGGTGAGATTAGCCGCGCTTCACGGACTTGCGAAAGACCTTGCAGCAAAAAGTTGCAAGAGGTGCGGATGGTTACCCCGTCGTGACCTCGCTTCAGCCCCTGTGGGACACGGATTTCCGGCTGTTCGGCGGGGAGTCGGACAGCTGTGCAAGACTCTGCAAGCACTTGCCATCCGCTTCCGTCGGGGGAATCATCCGTTGCGGATCGGACGCCGGCCACGACCTCTTCTCGACTTTTTGGGGACCGCGATGACCCAGCAACCCGCAGCCGGCCGTGGGACGGCACGCACCAGGCGTCCCGTCGGTGCGCAAGGAGGTCCCCGGCCGCTACAGTCCAGTGCTGTGACCACACGGCTTGCCGACATCGCCGCTCAGGCGGGGGTGAGCGAAGCGACTGTCAGCCGCGTCCTCAACGGGAAGCCGGGCGTCGCCGCCACCACCCGTCAGTCCGTGCTGGCCGCCCTCGACGTGCTGGGCTACGAACGCCCGGTGCGTCTGCGCCAGCGCAGCGAGGGCCTGGTGGGGCTGATCACCCCGGAGCTGGAGAACCCGATCTTCCCGGCCCTGGCCCAGGTCATCGGCCAGGCGCTGACGAGGCAGGGCTACACCCCCGTCCTCGCCACCCAGACCCCGGGCGGCTCCACGGAGGACGAGCTCACGGAGATGCTCGTCGACCGCGGGGTCGCCGGCATCATCTACGTCTCCGGGCTGCACGCGGACACCACCGCCGACATGCAGCGCTACGACCGGCTGCGCGCGCAGGGCGTGCCGTACGTGCTGGTCGACGGCTTCTCGCCGAAGGTGCAGGCGCCGTTCATCTCCCCCGACGACCGCGCCGCGATGAGCCTGGCGGTCACGCACCTGGTGTCCCTGGGGCACCAGCGGATCGGGCTGGCCCTGGGGCCGAAGCGGTTCGTGCCGGTGCAGCGCAAGATCGAGGGCTTCGTGCGCACGATGCAGGACCAGTTGGGCCTGGGCGCCGAGGCCGTCGAGTCGGAGCTGGTCCAGCACTCCCTGTACACCCTGGAGGGCGGCCAGGCCGCGACCACGGCGTTGATCGAGCGGAACTGCACGGCCGTGGTGTGCGCCAGCGACATGATGGCGCTGGGCGCGATCAGGGCGGCGCGGCAGCTCGGCCTGGACGTGCCGAAGGACATCTCGGTGGTCGGCTTCGACGACTCGCCGCTGATCGCCTTCACCGACCCGCCGCTGACCACGATCCGCAAGCCGGTCCCGGCGATGGGCCAGGCCGCGGTCCGCACGCTGCTGGAGGAGATCGGCGGGACTCCGGCCCCCCACAGCGAGTTCGTGTTCATGCCGGAGCTGGTGGTGCGCGGTTCGACGGCTTCGGCACCCGGGGATCGCGGCCGTTCCTGACGTCGTGGCCTGATCTCGCCGTAGGGAGAACATGCGACCCGGGCCTCGCCGGGGGATGATCGGTGGGGAAGTCCTTTTCTGGCAGACTTTGTGCCTATGGGTGATACGACCGTGACGAAGCCGGAAGGCCGGGAATCGGCCCTTCCGCAGACCGTTACGGCCGCGAGCGGACCGGGTTCGCCGCACCGGCCGCGCACCCCGCGCCGGCCCCGGTTCTGGTTCGAGATCCTGCTGATCGCGGTGAGTTACTGGACGTACTCGCTGATCCGCAACGCCGTGCCCGAGCAGAGGTCCGAGGCGCTGCACAACGCCGACTGGATCTGGCAGGTCGAGCACCATCTGGGCATCGCCGTGGAGGAGTCGATCAATCACACCGTGAACGCGGTGACTTGGCTGATCATCGGCATGAACTACTACTACGCGACGCTCCACTTCGTGGTGACGCTGGGTGTGCTCGTGTGGCTGTTCCGTTGGCATCCCGGCCGGTACGCGGCGACCCGGCTGGTGCTGTTCGCGACTACCGCCGTCGCCCTGGTCGGCTACTACCTGTATCCCCTGGCGCCCCCGCGCCTGATGAACGGCAGCGATTTCATCGACACCGTCATGGTCCACCAGACCTGGGGATCGATGGCGTCCGGCGACCTGAAGCACATGTCCAATCAGTACGCCGCGATGCCGTCGATGCACATCGGCTGGTCGCTGTGGTGCGGCCTGACGATCTTCGCGCTGGCGTCGGTCCCCTGGGTGCGGGTGCTGGGCCTGCTGTACCCGACGCTGACCCTGGTGGTCATCGTCGCCACCGCCAACCACTTCTGGCTGGACGCGGTGGGCGGCATGCTCTGCCTGGCCTTCGGATTCACGGTGGCGAGACTCTGGTACGGCTCCCAGCCGTACGCGCTGCCGCGCCTGGTGCCGGCGAGATCCACCTCGTCCGGGCACCGCGTACGGGTTCGGACCGGCCGCGGGCCGTCTGCCTAGCGCTCCGCCACCCCGTAGAAGAGTTCCTCCACCACGCCCCGGGCCCTGCGTGCCGTGCGGCGGTACGCGTCGAGCATGTCGCCCGCGTGCCCGGGGCCGTATCCCAGGTAGCGGCCGACGGCCGCGAGTTCGCGGGGCTCGGTGGGGAACGTGTCGCCGGCCCGGCCGCGGACCAGCATCACCGCGTTGCGGACGCGGGTCGCGAGGACCCAGGCCTCGTCCAGGGTCGCGGCGTCCTCCTCCGTGATGAGCCCGGCCGTGCGGGCGGCGGCCAGGGCCTCCCGGGTGCGGGTGGTACGCAGGCCCGGCTCCGCCGAGCCGTGCCGCAGTTGCAGGAGCTGCACGGTCCACTCCACGTCGGACAGGCCGCCCGGGCCCAGCTTGGCGTGCAGTTTGGGGTCGGCGCCGCGCGGCAGCCGCTCGGACTCCATACGGGCCTTGAGACGCCGGATCTCGCGGACGGCCTCGTCGCCGAGCCCGTCCGCCCGGTAGCGCAGCGGATCGATCAGCTCGATGAACCGGCGGCCCAGGTCCTCGTCCCCGGCGACGGGCTCGGCCCGCAGCAGCGCGTGCGACTCCCACGTCAGGGACCACCGGCGGTAGTACGCCTCGTACGACTTGAGGGTCCGGACGAGCGGCCCGGACTTGCCCTCGGGGCGCAGGTCGGCGTCGATGAGGAGGGGCGGGTCGGCGCTGGTGATCTGGAGCAGGCGGCGCATCTCGGAGACGACCTTGTTGGCGGCCTGCCCGGCCTCCTGCTCGTCGACACCGTCACGCGGCTCGTGCACGAACAGCACGTCCGCGTCGGAGCCGTAGCCCAGCTCGTGCCCGCCGAAACGGCCCATGCCGATGATCGCGAACCGGGTGGGCAGACTGTCGCCCCAGCCCTCCCGCACCACGGCCCGCAGCGTGCCGGCGAGTGTCGCCGCCGTCAGGTCCGAGACCGCGCCGCCGACCCGGTCCACCAGCGCGCCCTGGTCGGCCTCGGCGGGCTGCTCCTCGGTGCCGTAGGAGCCGACGATGTCGACGGCGGCTGTACGGAACAGCTCGCGGCGGCGTACCCCGCGGGCCGCGGTGACCGCCTGGGCGGCCCCGTCGGCCCGCTTCACGGCGGCGAGTATCTCCTGCTCCAGATGGGTGCGGGAGCGCGGTTCGAGACCGCCGCCGTCCCCGTCGCCGAGCAGCGCCACCGCCTCCGGGGCACGCATCAGCAGATCGGGCGCGAGCCGCCCGGCGGACAGCACACGGGCGAGGTTCTGCGCGGCGGCGCCCTCGTCCCGCAGCAGCCGCAGGTACCAGGGCGTCTTGCCGAGCGCGTCCGACACCTTGCGGAAGTTGAGCAGGCCCGCGTCCGGGTCGGCGGAATCGGCGAACCAGCCCAGCAGGACGGGCAGCAGGGTGCGCTGGATGGCGGCCTTGCGGGTGACGCCGGAGGCCAGCGCCTCCAGATGACGCAGGGCGGAGGCCGGGTCCGCGTAGCCGAGGGCGACCATGCGCTCCCGGGCCGCCTCGGGCCTGAGCCGGGCCTCTCCGGGTGCCAGTTGGGCGACCGCGTCGAGCAGCGGCCGGTAGAACAGCTTCTCGTGCAGCCGGCGTACGACGGTGGCGTGCCGCCGCCACTCGCGGTGCAGGTCGGCGACCGGGTCGGCGCGCAGGCCGAGGGAGCGGCCGATGCGGCGCAGCTCGGCCTCGTCCTCGGGGACGAGGTGGGTCCGCCGCAGCCGGAAGAGCTGGATCCGGTGCTCCATGGAGCGCAGGAAGCGGTAGGCCTCGTCGAGCTGGGCGGCATCGGCACGGCCGACGTAGCCGCCGGCGGCGAGGGCCTTGAGCGCGTCGAGCGTGGTGCCGCTGCGCAGGGAGGTGTCGGCCCGGCCGTGCACGAGCTGGAGGAGCTGCACGGCGAACTCGACGTCCCTGAGGCCGCCCGGGCCCAGCTTGAGCTGGCGGTCGACCTCGGCGACGGGGATGTTCTCCACGACCCGGCGGCGCATCTTCTGCACGTCGGGGACGAAGTTCTCGCGCTCGGCGGCCTTCCACACCAGGGGCTGGACGGCGGCGACGTACTCCTCGCCGAGGCTGAGGTCACCGGCGACCGGGCGGGCCTTGAGCAGCGCCTGGAACTCCCAGGTCTTGGCCCAGCGCTGGTAGTAGGCGAGGTGGCTGGAGAGGGTCCGTACCAGCGGACCGTTTCTGCCCTCGGGCCGGAGGTTGGCGTCCACGGGCCAGATGGAGCCCTCGACCGTGGTCTCCGAGCAGATCCGCATCATGTGCGAGGCGAGCCGGGTCGCGGCCCGCACGGCCTTGGTCTCGTCGGCCCCCTCGGTGGCCTCTCCCACGAAGATGACGTCCACGTCGGAGACGTAGTTCAGCTCGTGGCCGCCGCACTTGCCCATCGCGACGACGGCGAGCCGGCACAGGGCGGCGTCCTCGGGCGCGGCGGCCTCGGCGAGACCGAGGGCGGCGCGCAGGGTGGCGGTGGCGAGGTCGGCGAGCTCGGCGGCGGACTCGGCGACGCCGGTCGTGCCGCACACGTCCCGGGCGGCGATGGACAGCAGGCAGCGCCGGTAGGCGACGCGCAGGGAGACCGGGTCGGTGGCCTCCGCGAGGCCGGCCTCGAACTCCTCCACCCCGGGGTGCAGGTCGTACGCCTCGTACATGACGAGCGCCTGCCAGTCGTCCGGGTGCCGGGTGAGGTGGTCGGCGAGGGCGGTGGAGGCGCCGAGCACGCCGAGCAGCCGGTCGCGCAGCGGCTTGGCCGCGATCAGCGTGTCGAGCAGTTCCTGGCGGGCGCCGGGGTTCCGCTGGGCCTCCAGCAGCCGGACGAGTCCGAGCAGCGCGAGATCGGGGTCGGCGGTCCCGCCCAGCGCTTCCAGCAGCACCGGGTCGTCGCGCAGGGGCATGAGCTCGGCACTGTCCAGGAGCCGCTCGGCGGCGGAGGCGTCGGTGAAGCCGTGCCGCAGCAGCCGTGTGAAGGTACTGCTCCTGCGCCCCGGCGCCGCCGTCATCCCGGGCCTCCCTCGGACTCGTCTCGGACGTGCTTCGGACCTGCTTCGGATCTGCTTCGGTCTTCTTCTGAACTTCTGCGGATCAAGGTCGTACGGCCCCGAGCCTAGTCGCAGACCCCCGGTCAGGCTCCGATGAGTTCGGCAGGCGGACGGGGTCTGCCCTCTCAGGAGCTTGCCCCGAGGCGAGAGGTCAGGAGGACGGCTGATGACCACCATGCGACCCGAGACCAGGCTGGATCCGCGCTACAGCGACGAGAAGGCCACCGCGACCGACTGGCAGGAGGCCGAAGCGCGGCTCACGGCGGCGGAACTGTTCTGGATCACGACGGTACGACCGGACGGGCGCCCGCACGTCACCCCACTCCCTGCGATCTGGTCGGACGGCGCCCTGCACTTCTGCACGGGCCCGGAGGAGCGCAAAGCGAGAAACCTCGCGCAGAACCCGCACGTCGTGCTCACCACCGGCACGAACACCTGGGACAAGGGCTACGACCTGGTGGTGGAGGGCGAGGCGAGGCGCGTGACCGACGACGCCCGGCTACGCGAACTGGCCGCCGGGTGGGAGGCGAAGTACGGCAGCTTCTGGCACTTCGAGGTACGCGAGGGCTATTTCCACCACGGTGCGGGGCACGCGGCCGTCTACGCGGTGGCGCCAGGCACGGTTTTCGGCTTCGGTAAGGGGGAGCCGTTCAGCCAGACGCGGTGGCGGTTCGCCTGAGCCGTAGTCCGTTGCCCGACGGATGCCTGACGAAGGAGTCACGCCATGGACTTCACTCTCGAAGTGATCCCGCTGCCCGTCACCGACATCGACCGTGCCCGGGACTTCTACCGGGACAAGGTCGGCTTCCACGTCGACATCGACCAGGAGGTCATGCCCGGGATGCGGATCGTCCAGCTCACCCCTCCGGGTTCCGGCTGCTCGATCGCCCTCGGCGAATCGATCTGGGAGATGACACCGGGCCCCACTCCGGCCCCCGGCTCGTACCAGGGCCTGCAACTGTGCGTCGCCGACATCAAGGCGGCCCACGCGGAGCTCGTCGAACGCGGCCTCGATGTCTCGGAGCCGGTCCAGTACACGCCGGACGACGGCGCCACGTTCATGCACTTCACAGACCCGGACGGGAACGGCTGGGCGGTCCAGGAGTACCGCCGCCGGGCGACGGAGCCGCTGCACCGACTGCTGGCGGACCTCAAGCGACAGGGGGCGTGACCGCGGCGGTCGTGAGGCGCGTGACCGCCAGCCGCGTCAGCTCGCGGCTCTGCGGCTCGGTGTCGAGGGCGCGGTGCAGGGTCAGGCCCTCGATGAGCGCGTCGAGCTGACGGGCGGTGTCCGCGTCGAAGTGCTGCTCCAGGAGCAGGCGGCTGCGGCGCATCCATGTGTGGGTGAGTTCGCGGTACTCCGGGCGCCGGGCGGCCAGTGTGTACAGCTCATGGGCGAGGACGAAATCGCGGCGGGGCCCCTCGGAGAGGGTGTGCACGAGGTCCGTGACGGCCTCGCGGGCCTCTTCGGCGGTCCCGGCGCGACCGAGATGCCGCTCGAAGACGGCCACGATGTGGTCGGCGAAGCGGGTGAAGGCCTCGCGCAGCAGGTCGTCGATGCCGGTGAAGTGGTAGGTCATCGAGCCGAGCGGAACCTGGGCCCGGACGGCGATCTTGCGGTGGGAGACGCCGGCGACTCCCTCGTCGGCGATGTGGTCGAGCGTGGCCGCGAGAATGCGGTCGCGCCGCCGCGGGTCCGTGTGTCCGGTGGCCATGAGCGGGCGCCGGTCAGAAGTTGCGGACGGGGCGGGCGGGGTTGCCGACGGCGACGACATTGGCCGGTACG
Source organism: Streptomyces sp. NPDC056948 (assembly GCF_042674225.1). Lineage (NCBI taxonomy): Bacteria > Bacillati > Actinomycetota > Actinomycetes > Kitasatosporales > Streptomycetaceae > Streptomyces > Streptomyces sp. NPDC056948. The sequence goes on along the minus strand of NZ_JBHUQX010000327.1, from coordinate 2,497 downwards.
TCTCTGGTGACCACCGCCCCCGCGCCGATCACCGCGTTGTCGCCGATGGTCACTCCGGGACACACGATGACTCCGCCGCCGAGCCAGACGTTGTCCCCGATCACGATCGGCCGGGCCGCCTCCAGCTTGTCCCGGCGCGGCTCCGGCTCCACGGGGTGGGTGGGCGTGAGGAGCTGGACGTTGGGGCCGATCTGGCAGTCCTCGCCGATGGTGATCCGAGCGACGTCCAGCGCGGTCAGGTTGTAGTTGACGAAGGTGCGGGCCCCGACGGAGATGTTGCTGCCGTAGTCGACGTACAGCGGCGGCCGCACCTCGGCCCCCTCCCCCACGGAGCCGAGCAGCTCGGCGAGCAGCGGCCGGGCCGCCTCGGCGTCCTCGGTGCAGGCGGCCAGATACCGGGCGGCGAGCCGCATCGCCCGCTGCTGCCGCCGGGCGATCTCCGGGTCGTCGGCGATGTAGAGGTCGCCGGCGAGCATCCGCTCCAGGTTGGTGCGCGGGTCGTTCGCGAAGTAGTCCATCGGCATGCGTACGATCGTACACTCGCGAATGTACGAACGTACACTCCTGCCACCCCGGGTCGGCCCCGTCTGCCGTATCGACGGATGCCCCAGTTGGGTCGACTACTGCCGAGTGCGTCGCTCTGCGGCGTCGAACGCGGGCGCGAGCGGGGCCAGCGCCGCGCGGAGCTGGTCGGGCAGTGACCCGGAGGGCACGACCAGTCCTCCGACACCGAAACTCCCGGCGGCCCCTGGAACCCCCTCCGTCTCGGCCGGCCGGAGCCAGCCTTCCAGTGCGATGCGGACCGCCGCGGCCACGCTCGCCGCGAGAACGCGGGCCGTGTGCGCTCCGGCATCACCCAGGCGTTCGGCGATCACCGCCGTGAGAGGGGGCTCGATGTCGGCGGTGGTGTCGAGGAACGCGTCGCGGAGCGCGGTCCGGGTGGTGATCAGCAGCATCGCCTGTTCATGCTCACCGGTGTTCGTGTACTGCTCGACCACTGCTTCGGTGACGGCGTTCGCCAGGTGTACTCCGGCGGGCCGGGCCGCGACCGCCGCCGCGATCCGCGCCTCCCGGTCCGCGGCGACAGCGGAGACGATCGCCTGCTCGCGGCTGGCGAAGTAGTTGTTGTAGGTGCGCGGCGAGACCCCGGCCGCCTCGGCGATGTCGTCGACCCGCACCTGATCCGGTCCGCGCTCCATGGCCAGGCGCAGGGCCGCCTCGCGCAGCGCCTCGCGGGTGGCCTGCTTCTTCCGCTCCCGCAGCCCTGGTGGTGGTGTCGTCACGGTGCCAGCGTTCCACACAGAGCTGCGTGCACGCAAACTTGCGTGCACGCACTTTTCCTGTAAGCCTCGACCCGACCGAGACCGAGGGAGAGGACGTCACCATGCGGGCAAGAGGGATGACCTACGACACCGGGTTCGTCGTGCACGGCCAGATATCCCGCGAGCACTTCGACCCCGCGGTGGTCCGGCGCGAGCTCGCCATCATCCGCGACGACCTGCACTGCAACGCGATCCAGATCATCGGCGGCGACCCGGACCGACTGGAGCTGGCCGCCGGTGCCGCCGCCGAGCTCGGCCTGGAGGTCTGGTTCTCGCCCTATCCGCTGGAGCTGGATCCGGAGCAGATCCTCACGCTCTTCCGCGACTGCGCCGAGCGAGCGGAACGGCTCCGGCAGCAGGGGGCCACCGTCGTGTTCGTCGCGGGGGTCGAGCTGAGCGTGATGAACCGCGGGTTCCTGCCCGGAGGGAGCCCTGAGGAGCGGGTCGGGCAGCTGATGAGCCAACCCGAGCGGCGGGCCGAAGCGATGCGCGAGCTCGGCGTGCGCGTCAACGCATTCCTCCGCGATGCCGCGGCCACGGTCCGCGAGCGCTTCCACGGCAAGCTCACCTACGCCTCCATCCAGTTCGAGCAGGTCGACTGGACTCCCTTCGACGTTGTGACGTTCGAGCTGATCCGCTCCGCCGAGGTCGCCGACCGGTTCCGGGACGCGGTGCGCACCCTGGCCCAAGGCCCGAAGCCGCTCGCCATCACCGGGTTCGGCACCGCGGCCTACCGCGGCGCGGGAGACCGCGGTGGGCGGGTGCTGGACGTGGTCGAGTCCGACCCTGAGACCAGGGCCCCAGTACGGCTGAACGGCATATACGCGCGTGACGAGGCCGGCCAGGCCGCATATCTGAGCGAACTGCTGGAGATCTTCGAGACCGAGGGCGTGGACAGCGCGTTCGTGTTCCTGTTCGCCTTGCCCGGCTACCCGCACCGCCCCGACGGCGACCCCAGGGACGACTTGGACCGGGCAGGCCTGGGCATCGTCAAACTCCTCGAAGGGCGCCGGGGGCAGACCTACCCCGACATGGAATGGGAACCCAAGGCCGCCTTCGCGGCAGTGGCGCGGCGGTACCGGAGATGACAGGCCCCGTGCACGGTGACCACCCGGATCAATGAGGTCGGGCGTTGCGCGGTAACTGCCGATGGGGCCGGTGAGGCGCGAAGGGGC
>NZ_JBHUQX010000326.1:0-11090 GCF_042674225.1 Streptomyces sp. NPDC056948 | reverse complement strand
GTCTGTCCCACATCAACCCCAAGAAGGGTCAGCGGCTGACGCCCACCTGTTGCAGGGCCTTGCGCAGGGGCTCCCAGCCGATGGAGCGGGGCAGGCCGCGGTTGCGGGCCTGGGTGAGGGGGCGCCAGAAGCCCGCTTCCAGGAGGGTCTCGGGGGGCACCGCGCCGGCCCGTTCGAGGATCGCCTCGGGGACCTTCTGCGGGTCGGGCACCTTGTACTCGGCCATGATCTCGTCGTACTTGTCGTGCAGGACCCGGTTGTTCGGGTCGGCGCCGAAGACGACGAGCTGGCCGGTGGGCGCGGTGTCCACCTGGACCGTGACCAGGTCGGGGCGGTAGCGCGCCAGCACCTCGGTGATCTTGTAGACGTCGCCGGTCCAGGCGTTGGTGTGCCGGTCCCGGGCCGCCTCGTCGACGCTGCGCGGCAGCATGTCGTCGAAGACGATCACGCTGGACCAGTCGGAGTGCTTCTCGACGTTCATGAAGTCGCGCAGGGCGTACTCGAAGATGTGCATGCCGTCGATGAACGACAGATCCAGCGTGGTGCGGCGCCAGTAGCCGATGGGGCTGCGGCCGCGGCGCAGGTTGCGCAGCGGGTGACGGCCGCCCTTGAGGTGCTGGAGGGGGTTGTCACGGGCGAAGAAGTCGTCACTGGTGGCCTTCACCAGGTGGACATCGCACTTCAGCTCCGAGACCACCTTGAAAGCGGGGTCGATCGCAATGCTGGGGACGCGGGACAGACGCAGGCTGCGGCCGTCGTTGACGCCGATCTCCAGGTAGTTGCGATTGGCGCTGACCTTGTGCAGTCCCCGGAGGAACTCATGGCGTTTCACGAAGTGGGACCTTCCTTGCGGATGCGGGGCAGTGCTTCGTGCAGGGCGGAGCGCCAGTCGCGCGGCAGGGGCAGGCCGATCTCCTGCCACCGGCCGTGCGCGAGGGCGCTGTACGCCGGGCGGGGCGCGGGCCGGGGGAAGGCCGCGCTGCTGGTGGGGCGCACCCGGTCCGGGTCGGCGCCGAGAAGGGAGAACACTTCGCGGGCCAGCTCGTACCAGGTGGCCTCGCCGGCGTCGGTGGCGTGGAAGACGCCGTGCGCTTCGGGACCGAGCCGGGGTCCGAGGTCGGCGATCCGCTCGGCGACGTCCGCGCTCCAGGTGGGCTGCCCGCGCTGGTCGTCGACGACGTCGAGGGTGTCGCGGCGGGCTTCGAGACCGATCATGGTCCGCACGAAGTTGGTGCCGTGGACCCCGTAGAGCCAAGCCGTGCGCACGACCGCGCTCGCCCCGGGCAGCTCCTCCAGCACGGCCCGCTCCCCGGCCAGCTTGGTGCGGCCGTAGGCGGTGCGCGGGGCCGGCGGATGGTCCTCCGGGTAGGGGGCGCTACCGGCTTCGCCGGAGAAGACGTAGTCGGTGGAGACGTGGATCAGCCGGGCGTCGTGCGCCGCGCAGGCCCGGGCCAGCAGGCGCGGTCCGGCGCCGTTGATCTCCAGGGCGCGGGCCTCGTCGGTCTCGGCGTCGTCGACGGCCGTGTACGCGGCGCAGTTCACGACGAGGTCGGGGCGGTGCTCCCGCACCGCCGTGGAGACGGCCTCGGGGCGTGTGATGTCCAGGGCGGAGCGGTCCAGGCCCACCACGTCCTCGCCGCGCCGGGTGAGCTCCTCGACGACGTCGTGGCCGAGCATTCCGCCCGCTCCGGTGATCAGCCACCTCATGCGCGCTCCTGGGCGACGCGCCGCTTCAGTGGCTCCCACCAGGCACGGTTGTCGCGGTACCAGGCGACGGTCTCGGCGAGGCCGGTGGTGAAGTCATGGGCAGGGCGGTAGCCGAGCTCGTCGCGGGCCTTGCTCCAGTCGACGGAGTAGCGCAGGTCGTGGCCCTTGCGGTCCTCGACGTACTCCACCCGGTCCCAGTCCGCGCCGCAGGACTTGAGGAGCAGGCCGGTGAGTTCCTTGTTGGTGAGTTCGGTGCCGCCGCCGATGTTGTAGACCTCGCCGGGACGGCCCTTGGTGCGGACGAGGTCGACGCCCTGGCAGTGGTCGTCGACGTGCAGCCAGTCACGGATGTTGCGGCCCTCGCCGTACAGGGGCACCGTCCCGCCGTCGAGGAGGTTGGTGACGAACAGCGGGATGACCTTCTCGGGGAACTGGTGCGGGCCGTAGTTGTTGGAGCAGCGGGTGACGCGCACGTCCAGGCCGTGGGTGCGCTGGTAGGCGAGGGCGAGCAGGTCGGAGGAGGCCTTGGAGGCCGAGTACGGCGAGTTCGGCTGCAGCGGGTGGTCCTCCGGCCACGAGCCGGACTCGATGGAGCCGTAGACCTCGTCGGTGGAGACGTGCACGAACGGGCCCACGTCGTAGCGCAGGGCGGCGTCCAGCAGGGTCTGGGTGCCGAGCACATTGGTGCGGACGAAGTCGGCGGCGCCGGTGATGGAGCGGTCCACATGCGACTCGGCGGCGAAGTGCACGACCTGGTCGGCGCCGGCCATCAGCTTGTCGACGAGTTCGGCGTCGCAGATGTCGCCCTGGACGAACTCCAGCCGGGGGTGGGTCAGTTCGAGGTTGTCGAGGGTGCCGGCGTAGGTGAGCTTGTCCAGCACGGTGATGCGCGGCGCGTCGGGCGCGTCCGAGGCGAGCAGCGCGCGGACGTAGCGGGAGCCGATGAACCCGGCGGCACCGGTGACGAGGAGGTTCATGAAGTGATCTGCACCTTGCTGTGGTCTCCGAGGACGAATCGGTGGGCGCTGGGGACGCTGGGGGCCGGGGTCACCTCGACATGTCGGCCGATCAGCGAGGACTCGATCCGGCCGACGCCCTGGATCGAGGAGTCCCGCAGCACGATCGAGAATTCCACTTCGCTGTCGGTGATCCGGCAGTTCTCCGCGATCGAGGTGAAGGGGCCGACGTAGGAGTCGCTGACGAGGGTTCCCGCGCCGATCACGACGGGCCCGACGATGCGGGAGTTGACGATCCGGGCGCCCTCTTCCACGACCACCCGCCCGATGGTCTGCGAGGCGTCGTCCACAGTGCCGTCGATGCGGCGCTCCATGGCTTCGAGGACCGTACGGTTCACCTCGAGCATGTCGCCGACGTTGCCGGTGTCCTTCCAGTAGCCCTTGATGACCGTGCTGCGCACATCGGCGCGGGAGTCGATCAGGTGCTGGATGGCGTGGGTGATCTCCAGTTCGCCGCGCCAGGACGGTTCGATGGCGCGCACGGCCTGGTGGATCACGGGCGTGAACAGATAGACGCCGACCAGGGCGAGATCGCTCTTGGGCTGGTCGGGTTTCTCCTCCAGGCCGATCACCTGGCCGGACGGGTCGAGTTCGGCGACACCGAAGGCGCGCGGGTCGGCCACGCGCGTGAGCAGGATCTGGGCGTCGGGCCGGCTGCCGCGGAACTCGTCGACGAGGTCGGTGATGCCGCCGACGATGAAGTTGTCGCCGAGGTACATCACGAAATCGTCGTCGCCGAGGAAGTCCTGGGCGATCAGTACCGCGTGGGCCAGCCCGAGGGGCCGCTCCTGAGGGATGTAGGTGACCTTCAGGCCGAACTTCGACCCGTCGCCCACCGCTTCCTCGATCTCCGCGGCAGTGTCCCCGACGATCATTCCCACGTCGGTGATGCCGGCCTCGGCGATCGACTCCAACCCGTAAAAAAGCACAGCCTTGTTGGCCACTGGCACCAGTTGCTTGGCCGACGTGTGTGTGATCGGCCTCAGTCTTGTTCCTGCGCCGCCGGACAGCACGAGAGCCTTCATTCGGTTCACCTTAGTCGCGATCCGGCGGATGTGAACATCACTTCTTTTAGTTGTCGATGCGCGGAGTTACTCGGATCGTCACCGCGCGGTCCCTCGCAGAGCGGTCAGTCCTCGCCCCTGACGATGTTCCACTCCGCCCCGGAGTGTGTGATGCCGGGAGTGGCCCGGTTCTCGACGGCGGGGAGGCAGGTCCGCAGCGCGGCCTTGCCGCGCAGACGGCGTGCCTTCGACCAGCCGGTCTCGGGCCGGCGGACGGCGGGCTTGTCACTCAGGTCCATGGACGTCACGGCTCATCATCTTCCTTCTGGATCCGCTGCCGTTCGAGTAACCAAAGAGAAACCGAACAAACGCGCGTCGAGACGCCTGGACCGAGGCTGTCAACGCGTCTGCGGGGCAGAGCTGTTCACACCCGTCATGCGTTGGGGCGCGCGGCGCTGATGTCGCCCAGCGCGGACTCCGGGTCGCGCTCCATGGCCATGTCGCCCAGGGAGACGATGCCCACGGCGTGTCCGTGGTCGACGACCGGGATACGGCGCACGGAGTGCTCGCGCATCAGCTCCACCGCGTGGACCAGGTCCTCGTCGGGGCCGATGGTGACCAGGTCGTCGCTGCACGCGCCGGCCACGGTGGTCCGCTCCGGATCGGTGCCCTCGCTCACCGACCGGATCACCAGGTCACGGTCGGTGACCAGCCCACGCAGATCGTCACCGTCCGCCACCAGGACGGCTCCGAGGTCCTCGTCGCGCATGATGCGGGCCACCTGGGCGACGGAGGTCTGCGGCCCGACCGTGGCCGGATCGCCGGTCATGATGTCGCGGACGTGCTGAGCCATGACGTTCCTCTTTCCTCTTTCTTTCTTCTTCGGCTCCTGGCGGTTCTCCGTTGTGCGTCGCCCGGGTACCCGATGGACCCGACCGGTCACCAGGAACTCGTGCGGGGCGTTCAGCGCCCCAGCGTCATCTCCGCCCACACCTGCTTGCCGCCGCTGACCGGCAGTGTGCCCCATGTCGCCGAGAGTGCCTCGACGAGGAGGACGCCCCGGCCGCCGGTGGCCTCCCAGCCGATGCTGGTCGGTCTGACCGGGGAGCGGGGCGAGGCGTCGGCGACGGCGACGCGCAGGCGGTTGTTGATGAGGGTGAGGTCCATGCGGACCTGGCCCTCGGTGTGCACGAGGGCGTTGGTGACGAGTTCGGAGACGACGAGGAGGGCTGCGTCGAAGTCCTCGGTGACGCCCCAGGAGCGCAGGGTGCGCCGGGCGAAGCGGCGGGCGTGCCCGACCGCCTGCGGCACGCGCCAGACCGTCCAGCTCTCCCGCAGCGGGCGCAGGTCCATGCCGTCGTAGCGCAGCAGGAGCACGGCGACGTCGTCGCTGCGCTGGGCGCTGCCGAGGAGGGCGTCGGCGACGAGCCCCAGGTCGACGGGGGCGGAGGCGGCAAGCTGGTCGGCGAGACGTTCCATGCCCTCGTCGATGTCGGAGTCGGGCGTCTCGACGAGCCCGTCCGTGACCAGGGCGATCAGGGTGCCGGGCGGGAGCCGGAGCGGGCTCATGGGGAAGTCGGCCTGGGTGATCACCCCGAGCGGCGGGCCGCCCTCGGACTCCGCGATCTCGGTCGTGCCGTCCGGGTAGCGCAGTACCGGCGGCAGGTGCCCGGCCCGCACACACCAGGCGGAGCCCTCCTCCAGATCGATGTCGACATAGGCGCAGGTGGCGAAGAGGTCGCTCTCCATGTCCATGAGCAGCCGGTTGGCGTGGGAGACCACCACGTCCGGTGTGTGCCCCTCGACGGCGTAGGCGCGCAGGGCGGTGCGCATCTGGCCCATGAGGGTGGCGGCGGCGGCGCTGTGGCCCTGGACGTCGCCGATGACGAGGGCGACGTGGTGGTCGGGCAGCGGGATGACGTCGTACCAGTCGCCGCCGAGCTCCAGCCCTGCCGTGCTGGGCAGATAGCGGGTGACGGCCTCGGCGCCCGGCAGGCGGGGCAGTCGGCGGGGCAGGAGCTGGCGCTGGAGCATGCCGACGAGTTCGTGTTCCGCGTCGAAGGCGCGCGCCCGCATCAGGGCCTGTCCGGCGAGGCCGGCGCAGGCGGTGAGCAGGGCGCGTTCGTCGGAGCCGAAGTCGTGCGGCGTGTCCCAGCCGATCAGGCAGGCCCCGGCCATGCGGTTCCCGGCGGGCAGCGGCAGGACGGCGAGGCCACCGGGGCCGACCTCGGCCAGGCCGCGTTCCAGGGCGCTGCCGGCGGGCCAGATCCGGGCGCGGCCCTCGCGCAGGGCGGCGGCGAGGGTGGGCATGGCGCGGACGGGCGCGTCGGGCCATTCGGTGCGCCACTCCCGGCGCCACAGCTCGGGCCAGGCCTCGGGTTCGGGCGGGTCGAGGACGGTGACGACGAGCCGGTCGCTCTCCAGCTCGGCGAGCGCGATGCGGTCGGCTCTGAGCGGCCGGCGCAGGGCGGCGACGACGGCCTTGCCGACGTCGCGGACGGTGACGGCGGTGGCCAGCACAGTGGCCAGGCGCTGGACGCGGGCGACGTCGGTGACGTCGGAGCGCAGCGTGGAGGCGTCGTCGACGGTGCCCACGAGCCGTGCGGGGTGGCCCACGCCGCCGGGCAGGAGGCGCCCGCGCAGCCGGAGCCACTTCGGCGGTCCGGTGGGCTGGAGCACCCGGAACTCCAGCTCCCGGTCGCCGATGGACATGTGGTCGGCCTCCACCACGGACATCAGCGACGGCAGGTCCTCCGGCACGGTCAGGCCGAGCAGGGTCTCGACCCGGCCGTCGAACTCCACGGGGTCCAGGCCGAACAGGTCCAGCAGGTCGTCGCCGGCCCGGACACGGCCGGTTTCCATGGCGAGGCTGAACGCGCCCGGCGGCAGTTCACCGCCCTCGGCGGGCGGGGCCGGTGTGGGGAAGGCGACCGCCTCGGAGATCAGTTGCAGGCACTCGCGATCGTCGGTGTCGAATCCGTCGGGGCGCTCGCACACGGCGAGGAGACAGCCGCCGCCGTCCCCGTGGACGGGCAGGGCCGTCAGGAAGAAGTCCCCGGACGGCACGCGCCGGGCCTGGACGTGCTCGGCGAGTTCCGCGGGGCCCAGCGAGACGGGGCGACCACCGCGGTGGGCCTCGGCGACCGGGGACCGCCCGGTGCGGGGATAGCTGTCGCGCAGTCCGTACAGCGTCCTCGGCACCCCGGCCGACTCCACCAGGCGCAGCAGCTCGCCGTCCTGGCCGGGGGTGTACAGGGCCGCGAACGCGGCGCCGGCGAAGACGAGTGCCTGTTCAAGGACGCGGTGCACTCGTTCCGGCGATTCCTGATCGGCCGCGATCGCTTTGAGGGCACCTTCGGCACGCAGCATTCGCGTTCTGCGTTCTCGGGGTTCTTGGGCGCCCTCACTGACCACGTTGGCCATTACAGCGCTTATGCGACACCTGCGCAGCCCCTGTGAGCGTTCCGTGGACCAGCATCGACGCGAATGCTCGAACGGAACCGAACATGTCTTTACCCATGCGTTCCGCACGCTGTTCTCGTGACAGCCGTGACTGTCCTGGCCCGGCGCGTGGCTGGAAGGCTCAGTGCCGATCACGGAGGGGGACGCATGGACAAGCGGTACGAGGTGTACGCGCTGGCCGACCGGCACTTCTACGAGACACCGGACCGGCTGGCGCGAGGCGGGCAGGAGGCCTCACAGGGGGCGGCCGCGCACCTCTACGAGACGGCCCGCCGGCCCGTGCCCGAGGGCTGGGAGACGGCGCGGATCGGGGACTGGCTGACGATGACGCCGCCCGGTCCGGACGGCGAGCCGTCGCAGGGTCCGGCGCAGGGCTGGAAGATCCACGCCTCGGCGACCCGGGCGAACGCGGAGAAGATCGCCGGGATCGTCTGGGACTACTGCGTCGAGCGGCGTGTCCCCTTCAAGTTCGTGCCCGGCCCGCACCTGCTGCACCTGCGCAACACCAAATACGCGCCCCGCGACGGCAGCGGCAAGTTCGTCACCGTCTATCCGGCCGACGAGGAACAGCTCCACGAGGTGCTGCGCGAGCTGGGCGCGCTGCTGGAGGGCTTCGAGGGGCCGTACATCCTCACCGATCTGCGCTGGGGCGAGGGGCCGCTGTACGTCCGTTACGGCGCCTTCGCGCGCTCGTTCGTCGTGGACGAGCGGGGCTCGCTGGTCCCGGCGGTGCGCGACGGCGCGGGGCAACTGGTGCCGGACCGGCGGACGCCGTCCTTCCAGGTGCCGGAGTGGGTGACGCTCCCGGCGTTCCTCCAGCCGCATCTCGACGCGCGCAACAACACGACGACGGGCGAGCTGCCGTACCGCATCGAGAAGGCGCTGCACTTCTCCAACGGCGGCGGTGTGTACGTGGGCACCGACACCCGCGACGGCCGCAAGGTCGTCCTCAAGGAGGGCCGGCCGCACGCGGGGCTCGCCTCGGACGGGGCCGACGCGGTCGCCCGGCTGGAGCGGGAGAGGCGGGCGCTGGAGCAGGTCGCGGGCACGGGCGTGGTCCCGGAGGTGCGCGACTGGTTCGAGCTCGGCGGCCACCGGTTCCTGGTGATGGACTTCCTCGAGGGCCGTCCGCTCAACTCGTTCTTCGCCGAACGGCATCCGCTGCTGGCCCAGGATCCCGACGCCGGGGCCGTCGCCGCCTACACGGCGTGGGCGCTGCGCATCCACCGCGAGGTGGAGGAGGCCGTGGCGGCGGTTCACGCGCGCGGCATCGTCTTCAACGACCTGCACGTCTTCAACATCATGGTCGCGCCGGACGAGGAGTCGGTCTTCCTCCTCGACTTCGAGGCAGCGGCCCCGGCCGAGGAGAACGGCCGCCAGGTCGTCGCCCACCCGGGCTTCTTCGCGCCGCCGGACCGCCGGGGCGCCGATGTCGACCGCTATGCGCTGGCCTGTCTGCGACTGGCCCTGTTCCTGCCCGTGACCACGCTGTTCGTGGTCGACCGCGGCAAGGCGGCGCATCTGGCCGAGGTGATCTCGGAGCAGTTCCCGGACGTGCCGCGAGGGTTCCTCGACGAGGCGGTCGCGGAGATCACTCGGGAGGTGTCCGGCCGTACGGTGGCCGCTCCCTCCGCACCGGTGGACCCCGGCGACTGGCCGTACAGCCGCGACTCGATGGTCAAGGCGATCCTCGCCTCGGCCACCCCGGAGCGCGACGACCGGCTCTTCCCGGGCGATGTCGCCCAGTTCTCCGACGGCGGCGGGCTCGGGCTCGCCCACGGCGCCGCCGGGGTGCTGTACGCGCTGGACGCCGCCGGCGCCGAGCGGTACGAGGAGGGCGAGCGCTGGCTGCTCACCCGGACGGCACCGGCCCCGGTCGGTACGCCGCTCGGCCTCTACGACGGGCTCGCGGGCGTCGCCCTGGTCCTGGACCGGGTCGGGCACCGGCAGCGGGCGCTGGACCTGGTCGAGGGCATCCTCGCCGAGCGGTGGCAGAACCTCTCCTCCGACCTGCACGGCGGACTGGCCGGACTGGGCCTCGTCCTGGGCCGGCTGGCCGAGACGACCGGCGAGACGGAGCTGCGCGAGCGGGCCGACGAAGCCGCGCGGATCCTCGTACAGCGGCTCACCGAGCCGCCCCCGGCCACGCCCAAGCGGCGCGCCGGACTGCTGCGGGGCGCGAGCGGTCCCGCGCTGCTCATGCTGCGACAGTACGAATGGACCGGCCGGGCGGCATGGCTGGAGGCCGCGGCCATCGCCCTGCGCCGGGACCTGGAGTCCTGCGCGACCCGCGAGGGCGGGGCGCTCGAGGTCGACGAGGGCTGGCGGACCCTGCCCTACCTCGGCGACGGCAGCGCGGGACTCGGCATGGTCCTCGACGACCTCGTGGACCGTGCCCCTGACCTCGCCGGGGAGTTCGAGCAGGCCCGCTCCGGTGTGCTCACCGCGGCCACCTCACGCTTCTACGCGCAGCCCGGGCTCTTCCAGGGCCGCGCCGGAATGATCCTGCACCTCAGCCGCACGACCACGCCGGGCGCGACCGCCGACCGGCTGGCCGGGCAGATCGCCGGGCTCGGCTGGTTCGCGATGGCGTACCAGGGCCAACTGGCCTTCCCCGGCCACCAGATGATGCGGCTGTCCATGGATCTCGCCACCGGAACGGCAGGGTGCCTGCTGGCGCTCGGCGCGGCCCTCGACCCGGCGACCGACGCCCACCTGCCGTTCCTCCCGCCGCCGAACCGGCGGCCCCACTGACGCGGCTCCGCGATCCCGCGGAGTCGTGACACCACCCCGTCCCCACGGATGACCACGGACGGACACCCAACGGAAGGACACACCATGGCACTTCTCGACCTGCAGACGATCGAGTCCGAGGAGCGGACGGACGGCGGCGGCAACAGCACGGTGAGCCTGCTCTCCTGCATCAGCGCCGCGAGCGTCCTGCTCTGTCTCTGACCGCGTCTGCGGTACGGCTCCGGGCGGCCTTCTCCCTTCGGGGACGGGGCCGCCCGGGGCTCCTCCCGTCCCACGAAAGGCCCTTATGAGCACGCGTGGTGACGACGACCCGGCGGCCGGACAGGCCCGCGCGCTGCTGCGTACGGCCACCCGGTACAGCGGGGCCCGCTGTGTGGCCCTGTGCCTGGTGAGCACCGCCGCGATCGGCGCCGGTCTGCTGCTGCCGGCCGCGCTCGGCCGGGCCCTCGATCTGCTGCTGGCGCAGGCTCCGGCGACCCGCTGGGTGCTCTACTGCGCCGGCCTCGTGCTGCTGCTCGCCGTGCTCGACGCGGCGCAGACCGTCCTCACCGGCACCGTCGACGCCCGGAGCACCGCGTGGCTGCGCCGCCTGCTGACCGGGCACGTCCTGGGCGTCGGCCCCCGGGCGGCCGACCGCTTCGGCTCCGGTGACCTCGTCGCCCGTCTGGTCGGCAACGCGGCCGAGGCGGGGACCACGCCCGCGGCCCGGGCGGCTCTCCTGGCGGCGCTCGCCGGCCCGATCGGCGGTGTGGTCGCGCTCGGCCTGATCGACTGGTGGCTCGCGGCCGTCTTCCTCGCCGGGGCCCCCGTCCTGACTCTTCTGCTGCGTGCGGTCTCCCGTGACACCTCGGAGAGCGCTGCCAGGTATCAGCGGGCCCAGGGCCGGATCGCGGCCGCGCTGGCGGAGGCCGTCGAGGGCATCCGTACCGTCCGGGCGGCGGGTACGGAGGACAAGGAGACCGCCCGCGTGCTGCGGCCGCTGCCCGAGCTGTCCCGGGCCGGACACCGCATGTGGCGCGTGCAGGGGCGGGCCGCCGCACAGGCGGTCGCCGTGGCTCCGCTGCTGCACCTCGGGGTCGTCGCCGTGGCCGGTGTGCTGCTCACCCGGGACCGGCTGTCGGTCGGGGACGTCCTCGCGGCCTCGCGG
>NZ_JBHUQX010000325.1:0-11112 GCF_042674225.1 Streptomyces sp. NPDC056948 | reverse complement strand
ATGGCCACGCCGGGCGTGGTCCCGGCCTGCTCCGCTTCGGCCGTGTCGGGTTGGGCTCCGGTCTGTCTTGCGGCGACCTGGTCGGGTGTCGTCCCGGGGCGCTCTGCGATGGCCACGCCGGGCGTGGTCCCGGCCTGCTCCGCTTCGGCCGTGTCGGGTTGGGCTCCGGTCTGTCTTGCGGCGACCTGGTCGGGTGTCGTCCCAGGGTGCTCTGCGATGGCCACGCCGGGCGCGGCTCCGGCCTGCTCCGCGTCGACCCGGCCGGGCGCTGGCCCTGTGTCCTCCGCGATGACCACGCCGGGTGCTGCCCCGGCCTGCTCCGCCACACCCCCGCCGGGTACCGCCCCGGCGCCCCCCTGACGTTCCGTCCCGCCCCGTTCCAGCCACAGGATCGCGGGTCCGTTCGGGGTCAGTCGGGCGGAGGGCCAGGTGGGGTTCGGTGGGGTGTCGGTGTCCTGGCGTGTGCCGTCGGGCTGTACGCGGACGTGGACGTGTCGCTCGGGGTCCACCAGCCGGGCCGGGCAGCCGGACAGTACGGCGGCGCCGCGTACGAGTGCCTCGACACCGGCCCTGGACTCGGCCAGACGGTCGAAGTAGGCGATGACCCGGACCGCCGCACCGGCGTCCGGATCGAGCGCGGTCAGGCGCCCGGCCAGCTCTTTCATAGGCCTATGGTGCGGCATGCGGCTGCGTGGTCACCCGTTCAGAAGCCTCCGCAGCCAGTTCACATGCGCCGCCCTGGCCGACTGGGACAGCGCCGCCTGGGGTGCGAAACCGTCGAAGCCGTGGAAGCCGCCCGGCCACACGTGGAGTTCGGCCACGCCACCGGACTGCCAGAGGCGCGAGGCGTAGGCGACGACCTCGTCGCGGAAGGTCTCCGCCGAGCCGACGTCGAGGAAGGCCGGGGGCAACCCGGTCAGGTCCTCGGCACGGGCCGGTGCCGCGTACGCCGGTACGTCGGGCCCGCCGCGCCGCGAGCCCAGCAGCGCGGTCCAGCCGGTCTCGTTGGCGGTGCGGTCCCACACCCCGAGACCCGCCATCTGGTACGTCGACGGCGTGTCGTTGCGGTCGTCGAGCATCGGGCACATCAGGACCTGCCCGATCGGCTGCGGCCCCTTGCGGTCCCGGGTGAGCAGGGCCAGCGCGGCGGTCAGGCCCCCGCCCGCGCTCGCACCCGCGATGACGATCCGCTCGGGGTCGCCACCGAGCTCTGCCGCGTGGTCGGCCGTCCACAGCAGCCCGGCGTACACGTCCTCGACCGGCGCGGGATGCGGATGCTCCGGCGCCAGCCGGTACTCCACGGACACCACGACCGCGTCCAGCGCCTGCGCCCACGCCAGCGGGACGTCGACCCCGGCCCGGTTGTTCCCGATGACCATGCCGCCGCCGTGCACGTGGTAGATGACCGGCCGAGCACCGGCGGTCGCCGGAGCGGCCGGCCGGCAGATCAGCAGCGAGATGTCGGGCTCGCCCTGCGGCCCGGGCACCTGCCGGTCCTCCACCTCGAAGGTCCCGCCCATCGTCAGGTCCAGCTGGGCCAGCAGCTCTATGCCCGGGCCCTGGCGCACCTCGGCGATCTGGTCCATCGTGAGACCCGGGCTGACGATGTCCTTGATCAGCTCCAGGGCTCCGGCGAGTTCCGGGTCGAACGGCGGCGGAACATGGGTCATGGCGTCTCCTCACGCGAGGTCACGGCGGCTCGTGCTGCCATGGTCGGACCCCACCCCGGCCGCCGGGCGCCGCCGAGCGGCGGAACCTGCCCGCCGTACGGCGGGTGGCGCTCCGGCGTCGTGTGGGCTCAGGTGACGGGTGAGGGCGACCGCGGTGAGCGCGGCGACCAGCACGCACACGCCCGGCCACCCGAAGCGGCCGTACGCACGCATGCCCAGCCACGAGCCGACGGCGCCACCAAGATACGCGCAGGTCATGTACGCCGTGGTGAGCCGGCTGCGCACCTCGGCCCGCAGCGTCTGGATCCGCACCTGGTTGGCCACCATCCCGGACTGCATGCCGACGTCGAGCAGCAGCGTGCCCACGACCAGGGCCGTCACCCCCACCAGCCCTCCGAGACCGCCCAGCGCCAGCACGGCGGCCGAGGCGCCCACCATCAGGAAGCACACCCGGTTGACCGCGTCCGGCCCCCGTCTGTCGACCTGGCGGCCCGCGACCGGCGTGCACACCATGGTCACCGAGTTCACCAGGGCGAGCAGCCCCGCCGCCCCCGCGCCCATGCCGTACGCCGGACCCGTGAGCAGCGGGGCCACCCCCGTCCACACGGCGCAGAAACCGGCGAACACCAGGGCCTGGTACAGGCAGGAGCGGCGCAGCGCGGGTTCCGTGCGCAGCAGACGCAGTGGCTCGGCGAGGAGAGCCGGATAGCGCTGGGTGGAGAGCGGAGTCGTCCGCGGCAGGAGGCGGGCCGACAGGGCGGCCACCGCCAGAGACAGCACGGCGGCCAGGACGTACGGCGCCCGCCAGCCCAGCCGGTCGCCGAGGGCACCGCCGACGGCGCGCGACAGCAGCATGCCCGCGAGGGAACCGCTCAGCAGCGTGCCGCCGGTGACGCCGAGCCGCTCCTTCGGTACGAGACGGGCGACGAGCGGCCCGGCGAGCGGTGCCACCACCGTCGTCACACCCACCAGGGCACTGGCCCCCACCAGCGGCACCAGCCCCGGCGCGGCGCTCGCGGCGAGCAGCCCGAAGCCGGTGACCGTGAGGAGCGTGACCAGCAGCGGGCGGTGCGGCAGGCGGTCGCCGAGCGGCACGAGCAGGCAGATCCCGGCCGCGTAGCCGAACTGCGTCGCGGTGACGACTGCGGCGGCCGCGTCGGGCGAGACATCCAGGCCGGACGCCACCAACGGGCTGACGGCCTGCGGGAAGTACACGTTGCCCACGGCCGCGCCACAGACGAGGGCCAGCACCAGGATCAGCCGGGGGCTCGCGCCCGGGTGCGCTGTACGCTGCCGGTGGTCGTGATCCGTCATGGGCCGAAGTCCACGCCACGGCGGGGCGGTTGTCGAAGGATGAAGCGGGGTCCTTAATGATCAGCTTCCGGCTCGGCGTCGAGGACCTCGCCGACACCTGCTTCGCGATCTCGCCCCTGCGCGAGGTGATGGGCAGCCTGCGTGCCCTGCGCGCACCCGCCCTCTACCCGCTGCACGTGCGGTGGCGCGCCGCCGTGCTCCAGGGACTCGACCCTGACGACGCCCGGCTGCTCGCCGCCCTGGTGGGGGACACCCTGGCCCTGCCCGACTTCCTGACCCCGAGGCCGACGTCCTTCGCGCCCACCCTCGACGAGCAGCTCACCGTCGTACGCGCCACACCACCGGAGGCCGTCCGCCGCGACCTACTCGCCGCCCACGCGCCCCGGCCCCTGCCGGACGTGCTGCGGGCGGTGAGCGCGCCCGGTGACGCGCCGGTCGCGGAGCTGCTGGACGAGCTGTGCGCACTCCTGCGCCGCTACTGGGAGTCGGCGCTGCTGCCGTCCTGGCCCCGGATGCGGCTCGTCCTGGAGGCCGACATCACCCACCGGGCGCGGCAGCTCGCCACCGGCGGCGCCCGGCTGCTCTTCGCCGATCTGCACCGCAATCTGCGCTGGGACGACGGTGTCCTGCGCGTCGACCGGATGCGCGGACGCCACCACGTGGACGGCTCGGGGCGGGGCCTGCGTCTGGTCCCCTCCCTGTTCGCGCATCAGCCGGCGCCCCCGGTCAGCGCCGCGGAACCGCCGATGCTGGCCTATCCGAGCCGGGGTGCCGCGACCCTGTGGGAGCCGGTCCCCGAGCCGGCGGCCCCCGCCCTCGCGGCCCTGCTCGGCGCGCCCCGCACCACGCTGCTGCGGCTGCTGGCCGAGCCGCTCCCGACGGTGGAGCTGGCCCGGCGCCTGGGTGTGACCCCGAGCGCCGTGTCCCAGCACCTGCGTGTCCTGCATGCGACGGGCCTGGTCACCCGGGCCCGCGACGGCCGCCGGGTGCTCTACCGGCGCAGCCCGCTGGGGGAGCGGCTGGTGCGGCACGGCGGGGCCTGAGCGCTCAGCGGCTCGCCGTGCCCGACCGCGCCGGAGCGGAGCCGGAGGCCGGCCCGCCGCGGGAGACGACACGCATCCCGCGGCCGTCGACGACCCGGACCTGCAGCGAGCCGCACCCGCAGCGCGTCCACTCCGTGCGGCCCGTCGCGGTGGTGTGCCGCGACAGCACCTGGAACGGCTCGCCCCCGTCCGGCCAGCCGCAGTGCGGGCAGGCCGTGGCGTTGGTGCTGGTCATGACTGACTCCTCGTACGTCGTGGCTGGTTGACCGTCGCGACACAGCCAGGGTGCGTCGAGATCTCCGTACACGTCCAGGTTGACTTTGTGCACGCCATTGTGAAGCGTGGACTGCATGATTGATCTGCGCAGGCTGCACGTCCTCAGGGCGGTCTCCCACTACGGCACGGTCACCGCCGCCGCCCGGGCCCTGCACTTCACTCCGTCCGCCGCCTCCCAGCAGATCCGGCAGCTCGCCCGTGACCTGGACGTCGATCTGCTGGAGCCCCAGGGGCGCGGGGTGCGCCTCACCCCGGCCGCCGAGAGCCTCCTGGCGCACGCCGACGCCATCCAGGCCCGCTGGGACCTGGCCGAACTCGATCTACGGGCCGACCATGGAGCGCCCTCCGGGGTGCTGCGTGTGACCGGATTCCCCGTGGCCATCTCGGTGCTGCTGGCCCCGATGGCGGCCCGGCTGGGCGAGCGGCATCCGCGGCTGTCCGTACGGATCACCGAGGCGGGTGTCCCGGAGAGCTTCGATCTGCTCTTCGAGGGGGAGACCGAACTGGCGATCGTCGAGGCCACCCCGCTCAATCCGCCGCTGAGCGACACGCGGTTCGACCAGCAGCCGCTGCTGGACGACCCGTTCGACCTGGTCGTCCCCGAAGGACACCGGCTCGCCGGGCGGGCCCGGATCGACCTCGCCGAGGCGGCGCGCGAGACGTGGATCGCGCCGGTGGAGGAGAGCCCCTGCTCACCGCACGTGCGGTCCGCCTGCGGCGCGGCAGGTTTCACCCCCGACGTCGTCCACCACGCCCTGGACTGGAACGTCGCCGCCCACCTCGTCGCCCACCGGCTCGGCGTCGCCCTCGTCCCGCGCCTGGCCCACCTGACCCCGCACCTGCCGATCACCCGGGTCCGCTGCACAGGCAACCCCCACCGCAAGCTCCTGACCTGCACCCGAGGTGGCGGCCACGCCCGCCCGGCGGTCACAGCGGCCCTGCGGGAGCTGCGCGAACTGGCCCCCACGGCGGTCGCCTGACCGTCCGCGGCGTATGCGTCGGGCATCGCCCGAGGGGCGGACCCTCAGCGCCCCGGCGCCCCCACCCGCAGCGCGTCCATGACGAAGTCCAGCAGCCGGGTGGCGCGCGGTTGCCAGTCGGTGTGGGGGTCGATCCCCCAGAGGCCGCCGATCGTGAGGAAGAGATCGTCCGCGGTGATCCCCGGGCGGATGGTGCCGGCCTGCTCGGCGGCGCGCAGCAGCAGTTCGGCCGCCTCCGTCACCGGGGTGTGTCCCGGCTTCGCGGGCTGCCCCGGTGCGCTCGTGGCCTGGCGGATGGCGTCGGCCAAGCCCGCTTTGGTCATCGCGAACCGCGCGAGCCGGTCCATCCACTCGCGCAGGGCCCGGTCGGGTTCCCGGCTCTCGAGCAGGGGTGCGGCGCTGTCGGCGACCTGCTGCATCTCGTGGCGGTAGATCTCCAGGACGAGTGCCTCACGGCTGGGGAAGTGGCGATAGAAGGTGCCCTGCCCGACGCACGCCTTCTTGGCGATCGCGCTCAGCGGCGCGTCCGCCGAACGCGTCAGTTCGACCAGCGCCACTTCCAGGATGCGCTCGCGATTGCGCTGCGCGTCCGAGCGCAGAGGCGCGTCCTTCTTCTGCCGCACTCGCCCTCCTCGCGATCCCTTGGCCGAAACCCGGCCCTTGTTAAGCGGACAATTGTCCGTTACGTTTCCGGGTAACGGACAACTGTCCGCTTGCTCCATCGTATCGGTGTGCCGCCCGCGCGGACAGTCCGCGTCCCCGCCTCCTGGCCTCGCGACATGAGAGAGAAGGCTTCCATGCCCCCATCGACGTCCAGCGACCTCACCCTGTCCGTCAACGGCGAGAAGTACACGCTGACCGTCGACCACCGCACCACGCTGCTCGACGCCCTGCGCGAACGACTCGACATGACCGGCACCAAGAAAGGCTGTGATCAGGGCCAGTGCGGCGCGTGCACCGTCCTGGTCGACGGCCGCCGGAGCGTCGCCTGTCTGCAACTGGCCGTGGCGGCCGAAGGGCGCGAGATCACCACCATCGAAGGCGTGGCCGAGGGCGACCGACTGCACCCGGTACAGCAGGCGTTCCTCGAACTGGATGGCTACCAGTGCGGCTACTGCACGCCGGGACAGATCTGTTCGGCCATCGCGGTGATCGAGGAGCACGCGGCCGGCTGGCCGAGCGCGGCCACCGACGACGTACGGCCCGAGGCGGGACCACCACCCCTGACGCCGGAGGAGATACGGGAGCGCATGAGCGGCAACCTGTGCCGCTGCGGCGCGTACGTGTCGATCGTCCAGGCCGTGGCCCGGGCCGCCGAGTCCAAGGGGGCGGCGGCATGAGGGAGTTCGGCTACCAGCGGGCGTACGACGTCTCCGGCGCCGTGGCGCTGCTCGAAGGCGACCGGGAAGCCCGTTTCCTGGGCGGCGGCACCAACCTGGTCGACCTGATGAAGACCGGCGTCGAGCGGCCCGCCCTCCTCGTCGACGTACGCGAACTGCCCCTGAACCGCATCGAGCCCACCGAGGACGGCGGGCTGCGCATCGGGGCGACCGTGACCAACAGCGACCTCGCGGCGCACCCCGAAGTCCGGCGCCGCTACCCGGCGTTGGCACAGGCCGTACTGGCCGGTGCCTCCGGCCAGTTGCGCAACATGGCCACCGTCGGCGGCAACCTGCTCCAGCGCACCCGCTGCGGCTACTTCGCCGACGTCACCGCCCCCTGCAACAAGCGCAGCCCGGGCAGCGGCTGCCCCGCGATCGAGGGCGAGCACCACAACCACGCCGTCCTCGGCGCCTCCGACCACTGCGTGGCCACCCATCCCTCCGACATGGGCGTGGCCCTGGCCGCGTTCGACGCGACCGTGTCGTACGAGACGGCGGACGGGCCGGGGGAGGTGCCGCTCGCCGACTTCTACCTGCCGGTGGGGGAGACCCCGCATCTGGAGACCGCCCTGCCGCCGGGCGCGCTGATCACCGGCGTCACCCTGCCGCCCACCCCGGTCGCGGTCCACTCCCGCTACCGCAAGGTCCGTGAGCGCGCCTCGTACGCCTTCGCCATCGGCTCGATCGCCGCCGCGCTCGACGTCCGGGACGGCGTCGTACACGACGTGCGCCTGGCCTTCGGGGCCGTCGCCTCCCGCCCCTGGCGGGCCCGCGCGGCCGAGGGCGTCCTGCTCGGCGCACCCGCCGACGCCGAGACCTTCGCCGCTGCCGCGGAGCTCGAACTGGCCGCCGCGAGGCCTCTGCCCCACAACGGATACAAGGTGACCCTGATGCGCAACCTCGTCGTGGCCGTGCTGAGCGAACTCGCCGAGGAGGCCGCCCGATGACCACCGCCACCAGGGGCTCCGTCGGCTCGTCGCACACCCGTGTGGAAGGCCGCGACAAGGTCACGGGCGCCGCCCGCTACGCCGGCGAGATCCCGTTCGCCGAACTCGCCCACGGCTGGCTGGTGCTGTCCACCGTCGCCCGTGGCCGCATCCGCGCCCTGGACACCGAGCCCGTGCTCGGGATGCCCGGTGTCCTCGCCGTGCTCCATCACGAGAACGCCCCGCGCGTCGAAACCGACTACGCCGGGCTGATGGGCATGGCCCCGGACCCGAGCATCGCCCTCTTCCAGCACGACCGGGTGGCCCATCTGGGCTGGCCCGTGGCGCTGGTCGTCGCCGAGACGTCCGAACAGGCCCGGGAGGCCGCCGAGTCCCTCCAGGTCCACTACGACCAGGAGCCGCACGACATCGCGTTCTCCGCCGAGCGGCAGAGCGAGGCGTACGCGCTCGACGGCCATATGCCGGGCGTGGTCGAGAAGGGCGATCTGGAGGCCGAGCTCGCGGCGTCCGCCGTCGTGCTGGACGCGGAGTACACCACTCCGGAGGAACACCACAACCCGATGGAGCCGCACGCGGCGACGGCCCGGTGGGAGGGCGGCCGGCTCGAGGTCGTCGACTCCAACCAGGGCACCACCTGGGTCGCAGGCGAGCTCGCCAATCTGTTCTCCCTGGACCCGGCCTCGGTGCGGGTGCGGTCCGAGCATGTCGGCGGCGGCTTCGGCAGCAAGGGCGTCCGGGCGCACCAGGTGGGCGCCGTGATGGCCGCGACCGTTCTGCAGCGCCCGGTCCGGGTCGTCATGACCCGCCGGCAGATGTTCTCGCTCGCCGGGTACCGCAGCCCCACGGCCCAGCGGGTCAGGCTCGGCGCGGACGCGGACGGGCGGCTGCGCGCGCTGGAGCACCAGTCCCTGAACCTCACCTCGGCCGTGCACGAGTTCGTCGAGCCGAGCGCCGCGGCGGGCCGGTCGATGTACGCCGCCGACGCCCACCACACGGCCAGCCGGATCGTGCGGCTCGACGTACCGACCCCGACGTGGATGCGCGCCCCGGGCGAGGCACCGGGTTCGTTCGCGCTGGAGTCGGCGCTCGACGAACTCGCCGAGCGATGCGGCCTCGACCCGATCGAGCTGCGCCTGCGCAACGAGCCCGAGGTGGGCCCGGTGTCCGGGCTGCCGTTCGGCAGCCGCAACCTGATCGCCTGCTTCCGGGAGGGCGCCCGCCGGTTCGGCTGGGCGGACCGGGACCCGCGGCCGGGAGTGCGCCGCGACGGCCGCTGGCTGCTCGGCACGGGCACCGCCGCCGCCTCCTTCCCCGCCGGCGCCATGCCCTCCACAGCGGCCGTCACCGCGGAGGCGGACGGCACCTTCACGGTGCGGATCAACGCCGCGGACATCGGTACCGGCGCCAGGACCGCGCTCACGCTGGTCGCCGCCGACGCCCTGGAAGTGGCGACGGACCGCGTCCGGGTGCGCATCGGCGACAGCGACCTCGGCCCGGCGATGATCGCCGGCGGCTCGACGGGCACCCGCTCCTGGGCCTGGGCCGTCACGGCCGCCGCCGACGAGCTGCGCCGGAGTCTCGCGCCGGGCGCCGACATCCCGCCGGAGGGCATCACCGTACGGTCCGACACCACCGAGGCCATCGGCGCCCTCGCCCAGAAGGAGCGGCACTCCTTCGGGGCGCAGTTCGCCGAGGTCGCCGTCGATCCGGCCACCGGCGAGGTCCGCGTCCGCCGCATGCTGGGCATCTTCGCGGCCGGCCGGATCGTCAACCCGCTCACCGCCCGCAACCAGTTCGTCGGCGGCATGACCTGGGGCATCTCCATGGCCCTGCACGAGGAGGCCGTACGGGACCGGACCAGCGGCGGCCTCTACGGCGCCGACCTGGCGGGCTACCACGTCGCCGCGCACGCCGACGTGCCCCACATCGAGGCCGACTGGGTCGACGACCCCGACCCGGACGATCCGGTCGGCATCAAGGGCATCGGCGAGATCGGCATCGTGGGCGCCGCCGCGGCGGTCGCCAACGCCGTGTGGCACGCGACCGGTGTACGCCACCGGAACCTGCCGATCCGGCCCGACCGTGTCCTGTTGGCGGGCGGCGATGCTTGACCTGGCCGGGGATCTGCACGAGTGGATCGAGGAGGGCCGGGAGTTCGCCGTCGCCACGGTCGTCGCCGTCGGCGGCAGCGCCCCGCGCCCTCCCGGCGCCGCCATGGCCGTCTGCGCCGACGGCACCGCCATCGGCTCGGTCTCCGGGGGCTGTGTGGAAGGAGCCGTGTACGACCTCTGCGTCCAGGCTCTCCAGGACGGCGAGACGCTCGTCGAGCGGTTCGGCTACAGCGATGAGGACGCCTTCGCCGTCGGTCTGACCTGCGGCGGAACCATCGACGTCATGATCACCCCGTTCGGCGGCGAACGGGCGGCCCAGGCCGCCGCGCTGTCGGCCGCCGCCCGTGGCGAGCCGGTGGCTCTCGCCCGGGTGGCCCGGGGGCCCGCCGACCTCCTCGGCCGGGCCGTGCTCGTACGCCCCGACGGCTCGCACGAAGGCGGTCTCGGCGGCACCCCGGACCTGGAGCGCACGGCGATCGACCAGGCCCGCGCCCTGCTGGACACCGGCCGCACGGGCACGGTCGAGCTCTCCGAGGACGGCTCGCACTGCCCGGGCGGTCTCACCCTGCTCGTGGAGTCGGCCGTGCCACCGCCCCGCATGATCGTCTTCGGCGCGATCGACTTCGCGGCGGCCCTGGTACGGGCGGGGAAGCTGCTCGGCCATCACGTCACGGTGTGCGACGCCCGCCCCGTCTTCGCCACCAGGGCCCGCTTCCCCGACGCCGACGAGATCGTCGTGGACTGGCCCCACCGCTATCTGCGGTCGACGGAGACCGACGGGCGCACGGTGCTGTGCGTGCTCACCCACGACGCGAAGTTCGACGTGCCCCTGCTGACGGAGGCCCTGCGACTGCCGGTCGCCTACGTCGGTGCCATGGGCTCCCGCCGCACCCACCAGGACCGCAACCGGCGCCTGAGGGAAGCGGGCGTCGGCGAGCGCGAGCTGGCCCGGCTGCGGTCGCCGATCGGACTGGACCTGGGCGCCCGTACGCCCGAGGAGACCGCCGTGTCCATCGCGGCGGAGATCGTCGCGGCACGGCGCGGCGGAACGGGTCTGCCGCTCACCGGATCGGGGACCCCGATCCACCGGACCGAGCAGCTGCCCCAAGCGGTCTGACACGGTCGAGCACACGCCGGAGGGGCCGCAACCGGCAACGGCTGCGGCCCCTCCCAGGCACCGGTCGCGTGACGGGTCAGGCGGCGGCCGGCTCCGTGACCTGGCCGTGCAGACGGGCGATGACCTCGGTGAGCTGCGCGGCGACCTCGGCGTCGTCGGCCGGGTGCGTCTCGGCGAAGCGGGTCAGCGAGCCGGGGATGGACACCTTGACGTCCTCCAGCACCTTGGCACCGGCGATACCCGCGGACTTGCGGGTCTCGTCGTGCGCCCAG
>NZ_JBHUQX010000324.1:0-11136 GCF_042674225.1 Streptomyces sp. NPDC056948 | reverse complement strand
GCCCGGCTTGTTCGTCCGCCCCCCGGCGGCCCCGGCGGCGGGCCCGCCCCCCCCCCCCGACCGCGATCAGGTCGTTGAACCCGAAGACCGCGGTGATCTCCGGCCGCGCCTCCAGCAGCCGCTCCATGCCGGCCTCGCCGCCCGCCACGCTGTGCTCGGGGCACAGCACGATCCAACTGTCGTCGACGGGCAGCCCGTGCCGCCGGACCTGCTCGAGGAAGGCCTGCTTACGGGCACCAGGTCCGTGCTCGCCGTCCAGCATGCCGATCCGGCGGTGCCCGGCCTGGACCAGGTGGGCGATGCCCTGCTCGACACCGGCGGAGGCGTCGATGCCGACGGCCGCGAACCGGGTCTGCTGCGGGCCGCGCTCCAGCAGCACCAGCGGCACGCCCCCGAGGTGCCGGGTGAGCACCTCGTCCGAATCCTTGAAGTAGCCCACGACCGCGTCCGCCTGGTGGGAGAGCACGTCGAGCGCCTGCCGCTCCCTGGCCTCGTCGATACGGGAGTCCCATACGACGACCTGCCAGCCGCGCTGCTCGGCCGCCTCCAGCACTCCGGCGGCCACCTCGGGGAAGAACGGGTTGCGCAGGTCCGGGATGACCAGGCCCGCCGTCACCGCCCCCTTCTGAACGAGTCCGCGTGCGAACCGGCTGGGCCGGTAGTCCAGGAGCCGCGCCGCCTCCAGTACCCGCTCCTTGGTGCCCGGGTCGATCTCGCCCTTGTCGTTGACCGCCCGGGAGACCGTCTGGCGTGACACCCCGGCCAGTCGTGCGACGTCATGGATCGTGGCCCGGCGCCGGGCACCGTCGGGCCGCTCGTCATCCGGCTCCACCCGCTGCTTGTCGGTCCACACGCTGAGCACCTTATCCGGCGCCGCACGCGCCCCGGCAGGGGCAGCGGGCCGGTCCGCTCGGTCGTCATGCCCGGCGAACAGCGTCAGCCGCAGGCCGCCGGGGGCCTCGAGCCGGGAGTTCAGGGAGTCCCAGGGGGTGCGCGCCGGCCCGGCGACGATCTCGGCTCCGGCGTCGACCGACTTCACCGTGACGGCGACGGAGCCGTCCACCTGGAAGCCGACCTGGACATGGACCGCCACGCGCCGCCAGCCGGGCCGCCGGGCCGGATCACCGAGTCGAGTCGGACTGCCCGGCCGGGCCGAGCCCCCGAGCCCGGCGGACCCCCGAGCCCGGCGGACCCCGGAGTCCAGCCAGACCTCTGAGCCCAAGCCGGGCCCCCGCCGGATCAGCCGCAATGGCGACCGCCACCCAGCGCCCGCCCCGGCCCGAGAGGCCCCTCAGACCAGCGCGCTGTCAGAACAGCGCGCTGTACGCGTTCAGCGCCGGCTGGCCGCCGAGGTGGGCGTAGAGGACCGTGGCGTCGCGGCCGATCTCCCCGTTGGAGACCAGGTCGATCATTCCGGCCATGGACTTCCCCTCGTACACGGGGTCGGTGACCATGCCCTCCGTGCGGGCCGCGAGGCGCATCGCCGCCAGGGTGGTCTCGTCGGGGACGCCGTACGTGCCCGCGTGGTACCGCTCGTCGAGTTCGACGTCGGACTCGGTCACCTCGCGCTTGAGGCCGATGAGCTGCCCGGTGTTGTGGGCGATGCGGGCGATCTGCGTACGGGTGGCGGCCGGCTTGGCCGAGGCGTCGATGCCGAGCACGCGCCGGGGCCGCCCGCCCGCCTCCTCCAGCGCGGCGAACCCGGCGACCATGCCGGCCTGCGTCGACCCGGTCACCGAGCACACGACCACGGTGTCGAAGAAGACGCCCAGCTCCCGCTCCTGCTGCACCACTTCATGCGCCCAGGCGGCGAAGCCGAGGCCGCCGAGCGGATGATCGGAGGCACCGGCCGGGATGGCGTACGGCTTCCCGCCGCCCTCCTCGACCTCCCTGAGCGCCTGCTCCCAGCTCTCCTTGAACCCGATCCCGAACCCGGCCTTCACCAGCCGCACATCGGCCCCGGCGAGCCGGCTGATCAGGATGTTGCCGACCTTGTCGTACACGGCGTCGGGCCAGTCCACCCAGCTCTCCTGCACGAGCACGCACTTGAGCCCGGCCCGGGCGGCGACGGCCGCGACCTGGCGGGTGTGGTTGGACTGCACCCCGCCGATCGAGACGAGCGTGTCACAGCCCTGGGCGAGCGCGTCGGCGACCAGGTACTCCAGCTTGCGGGTCTTGTTCCCGCCGTACGCGACACCGGAGTTGCAGTCCTCGCGCTTGGCCCAAATTGAGGCGCCGCCGAGGTGCTCGGTCAGCCGCTCCAGACGGTGGACGGGCGAGGGCCCGAAGAGCAGGGGGTAACGCTCGTACGAGGAAAGGGGCATGGGTCCTCCCGGGTTCGGGGGTCGGTCTCAGTCGGCGAGTTCTTCCAGGCCCCGCCAGATCTCCGCCGTGACGCGGACCGCCTCGGCCACGTCACCGGCCGCACAGGCCTCGATCAGCCGCTCGTGCAGCCCGGCCGAACGGCAGCTACCGCCCTGGCCGAAGCGCCGTCGCTCCAGGCGGCGGATGAGCGGGGTGTAGCGGGCGACGGTCGCGGCGGCCGCGCGATTGCCGCTCACCCGGACGAGGACCTCGTGCAGCGCGTCGTCGGCACGCAGGGCCGTGTCCACGTCTCCGGTGCCGACGGCGGCGGCGAACCGCTCGTTGGCGGCACGCATCGCCTCGATGTCCGCGGCCTTCAGCCGGGGCACGGCGACCCGCGTCACCAGCTCGTGCATGGCGCCGACCACGGCGGCGGCGTCCCGCACGTCGGAGGCCACGAGCGGAGTCACCCGGGTGTAGCTCTGCGGCTTGCTCTCCAGCAGCCCCTCGTCCACCAGCCGGGAGAACGCCTCCCGCACCGGCGCCCGGGACAGCCCGAGCCGCTCCGCGAGCTCGGCGTCCCGCACCACCGCACCGGGTTCGATCTCCCCGGCCACGATGGCGTCCCGGATCGCCGCGTACGCCCGGTCCCTGAGCAGGGTCCGGGGCAAGGGTCGGATGGCCTCCATGAACTGAAATGTTAGATGTCAGCCACCACCACAAACAAGAGGCACGTGGCCCGCACTCCCCACGCGGTGCGGGTCACGGCCTCTCAGGCCGCCCAGGGCCAGTCGGCGTCCCGGGAGGCCTCGATCAGCGGAACCATCCGGAAGCCCGCGTCCGACAGGCCGCCGAAGGTGTGCCGGTTCGCGGTACCCGACGGGCCGTGGCCCGCCCGGTACCCGGCGAGGTTCCAGGTGTAGACCGGCACGTCGGCCGGGACCTGCTCGGTCGGGTCACCCTGGCGGTGGTGCGTGTACTGCTCGTCGGTGACGATCAGCACCCGGTCGTGCTTCCGGTAGTGCCGGCGCACCGCCTCCGTCGTGTCGGTGCCGCCCAGGTCGCCGAAGCGGTCGAGGATCTTCAGCACCGACTCGCCCTCGCGGAACCGCACGCGGTCGCTCGTCGAGCCGAACTCGACCAGGTCCGCGCGCTCCGCCCGCAGCGCGAGCGCCGTACCGAAGATCGCCGCCGCGTCGGCGCGGGTGAGCTCCGAGCGGTCGGACAGCCGGGACCAGAACATCGAGCCCGAGCGGTCCACGAGCACCAGCGTCCGGCCGGGCAGCGCGGGCACGTTGGCCAGCGAGTGGCCGAGAGCCCGCTCCAGCGCGTACGACCAGCGCAGCGACGGCGCGTGCTGGTACGCGGCGAGGTACCGGAAGGGGAACTGCCGCGAGCGCCCGACCTCCGCCGGGTCGCTGATCCGCGCGGCGACCCGCTCGGCGACCTCGTCGGACACCCCGGCCTCGTCGAAGTTCCGCAGGTTGCGCACGAGCGCCATGGTGCCCATGGACGGAATCACGGACTCCCAGGCCGCCTTGTCCATCGGCCCCTGGATCCAGCCCGCCAGCGTCTCCCACGTCATTCCGGCCGCGGCCAGCCGCTCGGCACCGCCCTCGGAGGTCACGACCGCCCGCCGCTCCTCGACCGGCAGGGCCATCAGCTCGCGGTGCGCGCCGAGGACACGGTCCGCCGCGGGCGGTACCGCGGTGTCGGGGTTGTGGCGCCGGTCGAGGGCGTAGCGGAACAGCTCACCCTGCCACGGCTTGTCCGGGTCCGGGGCCGCGTGCACGAGGTTGAGGATGTCGCCGAAGCGGTAGCCCTTGGAGGCGGTGTCGTACTTCAGCAGCGCCTTGCCGTGGTAAAGGCGGCGCACGGCGTCGGCGACACCCCGCTTGACCGGCTTCGGCACGTTCCGCCCGTACATCGCGGTCCAGTACGCGAGCAGTTCGCCGGGCTCGTCGGGCCGCTGGAGCACGGAGGCGACGACCTGCCGGTTGGACGGGCCGTCGGTCGCGCCCGCGTCCAGGCGGGCCTTGACGTACTCGGCGGCTCCGACGACCGAGGCGGTACGCAGGTTGCCCTCGCCGCGCAGCCAGCCGAGGAGGCCGGCCGTCCATGCCGGGTCGGTGACGGCGAGTTCACGCACGAGCTTCGCGAAGCGGTCGTCGCGGTCGTCGCCGGTCTCGTAGAAGGTCTGCTGCGAGACGAAGTTCGAGACGGCGAGCAGAAAGAGCTCGGAGCGGGCATCCCGCTCCCGGCCGCGGCCGCCCTCGTAGGTGCGCAGCACACGCCCTGTGGACGTCACGCGCGAGACGGGACGCGCGCGGGCTGCCTTGGAGTTGAATCGCGCCATGATGAATTCCCCCGAATTCGTTCTTACTTATTTTCGGGGGAGACGCTGCATGCAAGAAAAGAGGTGGGTGCCCGAGAACAGAAGTCGGCGACGGACTAATTCAGATGCTCTACCCATTGAGCTACAGCGACCCGAAGTCGCTGACGGGACTCGAACCCGCAACCCTCTGATCCCAGGAAGTAACCGTTGCCTTCGCACCGGGCACCCACCACATGCTGCGCCTCCCGAGATCAAGTCGGCGGCGGCGTCGGATTCTTTGGAAGAGAAGTAGCCGCTGCCATCGCACCGGGAGGTGCGTGACGTTGTGATCTCACTGTAGGAGGCGCAGCGCGGGCCTTGCGACCGAATTAATTACCGCTTCTGGCGCTTCCAGGGACCGGTGATGGCCAGCATGATGCCCGGCGTCTGAATGTTGGCGTACAGCGTCCGGCCGTCGGGAGAGAAGGTGACGCCGGTGAACTCGCTGTATTCCGGCTCCTCCTCGGTGCCGATGTTCAGATCATTGCGGGCGATCGGGTACGTCCGTCCGCTGTCGGTGGCCCCGAACAGGTGCTGCACCCCTTCCCCGTCCTCGGCGATGACGAGGCCGCCGTACGGGGAGACGGTGATGTTGTCCGGGCCGTCGAAGGCGCCGTCCTTGGAGGGGTCGGGGTTCACGCCGAGCAGGACCTTCAGCGTCAGCGTCCGGCGCTTGGGGTCGTAGAACCAGACCTGCCCGTCGTGCTGGACGGGGCTCTCCTCACGGGCGTACGAGGAGACGATGTAGGCACCGCCGTCGCCCCACCACATGCCCTCCAGCTTGCGGGCGCGGGTGACCTGGTCGTCCTTGAACTGCTTGCGCACGGGGGTGGTGCGGGCGTCGCGGTCCGGTACGTCCACCCAGTCGACGCCGTACACGGTGCCGATCTTCGTGGCGCGGGACAGGTCGTCGACGAACTTGCCGCCGGAGTCGAAGCACTTGGGCGCCTGGAGGACACCGGCGTCGTCGGCGAGCTTGCGGAACTTCCCGGGGCCGTACTCGAAGCCCCTGGGCGGGGTCCAGCGGAAGAAGAGGCCGTTGGGGGCGGCGGCGTCCTCGGTGAGGTAGGCGTGGCCGCGCTTGGGGTCGATGACGACGGCCTCGTGGTCGTAGCGGCCGAAGAACTTCAGGGGCTTGGGGCCGCGATTGGCGCGCCGGTCGCACGGATCGACCTCGAACACATAACCGTGGTCCTTGGTCATGCCGTTGACGCCGGCCTTGTCGGAGTTCTCCTCGCAGGTGAGCCAGGTGCCCCAGGGGGTGCTGCCGCCGGCGCAGTTGGTGGAGGTGCCGGCGATGCCGACCCACTCGGCGACCCGTCCGTCGGGGCGCACCTCGACGACGGTGCAGCCACCGGCGGCGGCCGGGTCGTAGACGAGGCCCTCGGTGAGCGGCACCGGGTGCTCCCAGTTGGCGCGCGGGCCCTTCAGCTCGTGGTTGTTGACGAGCAGGGTCGTACCGCGGGGACCGTCGAAGGTGGCGGTGCCGTCGTGGTTGGACGGCGTGAACTCGCCGGACTCCAGCTTCGTCCTGCCGCTGTAGGTGAGGATCCGGTACGTGAAGCCGGCGGGCAGGGCGAGGACGCCCTTGGGGTCCGGGACCAGCGGCCCGTAGCCGACTCCGTGCCGGGCTTCCGTGGACGCGTCCCCCGTGCTGTCGGTGTCGTAGGACGCGAGGGCGTTCGGTGCGGTGGCGAGGGCGCCGACACTGCCCGCCAGCGCGACACCGGCACCGGTGATCGCGGAGGTTCTGGCGAAGTCCCTGCGGGTGAGCGACATGGTGTCTCCTGTGACGGTGAGTATGCCGTGGAGGGTGGCGGACCTCGTTTCGGCAACACCGTCTCGCTCACCTGTGAACGCGAGTTGAACACCGCCCCAAGGGGCGCGGGGAACTGCGCGACAAGCCACGCCGAGCCGGCACCCACAAACCGGGATCAACCACCCTGTTGCGACCGCGCCTTGAACGCCGCCTTCCGCGCTTCCTTCGCAACCTTCTTGTCCGGATGCAACCGCCCCATCGCCTCCAGCACATCAGCCACAGCAGGATGATCCACCCGCCACACAGCCGCGAAGAACCCACTGTGCTGCTGGGCAAGCCCCTGGACCAGCGCCCGCAACTCCTCGGAGTTCCCTTCCGCGGCAAGCTGCGCGGCCACCGTGTCGATGGTCAGCCAGTAGACCATCGCCTCGGACGGCGCGGGCACATCCGCCGCCCCGTGCTCGGTCAGCCACACCCGCGCGAGCCCGCCGAGCTCGGCATCGTCGAGGACCTCCCGCAGCGCCGGCTCGGCCGAGACACCGACCAGGGACAGCGCCTGCTGGCAGCGCAGCCGTCGCAGCGGCGCACCGGCGTCCGCGCCCCGGGCCGCCGCCAGCAACTCCCGCGCGGAGGCGAGGGAGTCACGGCGGGCCAGCCACTGCTCGGTCTCGGCCTGCGCCGCGGCCGGCGGGAACCCCGCCGTGCCGTCGAGCAGCGCGTCGGCGCCCTTGTCCGCGAGGTCCCCGACGGCCGGTGCCTCGAACCCGGCCTCCAGCAGCCGGGCGCGCATCCCGTACAGCCCGAGCGGGGTGAGCCTGACCATGCCATACCGGGAGACGTCGGTGTCGTCGACGGGCGCCGCGGGCTCCTCGTCGGCATCGGCCATGAGCGCCTCGTCCACCGGCTGGTACTCCACGAACCCCACCGGCTCCAGCATCCGGAACTGGTCGTCCAGCCGCATCATCGCGTCGGACACCTGCTCCAGGACGTCGTTGGTGGGCTCGCCCATGTCGCTGGGCACGATCACCGACGCGGCCAGCGCGGGCAGCGGCACCGGCGCCTCGCCGGGCGTGTCCTCGCCGACGGTCAGCAGATAGAGGTTGCCGAGCACACCGTCGAGGAACTCGGCCTCGGATTCGGGGTCCCAGTCGAGGGAGGAGAGGTCGAGCTCGCCGTCCTCGTCGACGAGGTCCGCGAGCCCCTCCAGGTCGGGCACGCTCGCGTCGGCGAGCACCGTCTCCAGGGCGGCGAGCCACAGGGCGAGCACGTCCTGCGGCGAGCCACCGGTGAGCAGGGCCAGGTCCTCGCCCGCCCGGACGGTGCCCTCCTCCTCGTCGACGACCTCGACGAGCCCGGCATCCACGGCCACCCGCCACGCCTCACTGGCGTCGGCGGCGGCATCGTCCCCGCTCAGCCCGAGCGACTCGACCGCCGCGGGAAGCTGCTCGTCGACGAGCCCTCCCCCGGCGTCGACGCGGGTGTCCGGCCCGGCCCAGCGGGCGAGCCGGGCGGCCCGGGAAAGCAACGGCGTGGACAGTGCGGCACGTGCCAGCTCCGCTTCGGAGTGCAGCCGCACCGGCGGCAGGGGGGAGCTGTCTGACATCGGCTGTTTCTCCTAGGGCGCCTCTACGACTCAGCCGCTCAGCCTAGACGGATTTCCACCCATGCCGCCCACTTCATCTCCCCGTCAGCCGCCGTACATGGCCGAAACCTTGACAAGTGACGTGACCAGGCTGGAGATTGACGCGCGTAGAAGTCGGCGGACAGTTGTTCACCGGGCCGGCCCCACCCCGCCCGTCCGTCCACCGCCCGCTACGCGCGTCACACCGCCCGCCCCACAGGTAGCGGCAGACAGTCCACGCACCACCCTCGTCCCGGCACCTGTCATGTCCCCGGAGGGAATCCCGTTGCCGAGCAAGTCGTCCGCGCGTCTCGCCGCGCTCACCGTCGCCGCCGCGTGCTCCGCGGCATCCACGATCGTCCTCACCACCCCCGCGCACGCGGACTCGGTCCGCGTCCACGACGTCCAGGGCAGCACCCGGACCTCCCCGTACGCCGGGAAGCAGGTCACGGACGTGGCCGGAATCGTCACCGGCATCCGGACGTACGGTTCCTCCCGCGGCTTCTGGATCCAGGACCCGAACCCGGACGCCGACCCGGCGACCAGCGAGGGCGTCTTCGTCTTCACCAGCTCGGCGCCGAAGGGGGTCGCCGTCGGTGACTCCGTCACGGTCAGCGGCACGGTCTCGGAGTACGTCCCCGGCGGCACCACCTCCGGCAACCAGTCGCTGACGGAGATCACCAAGCCGACGTTCACGGTCCTCTCCAGCGGCAACGAGCTCCCCGCCGCCACCACGATCACCGCCCGGTCGGTCCCCGCCACCTACGCGCCCCCCGGCGACACGACCGCGAACGGCTCGATCAACGCCCTCCCGCTCAAGCCCTCGAAGTACGCCCTGGACCACTACGAGGCGCTGGAGGGCATGACCGTCGGCGTCTCCGACACCCGTGTCGTGGGCGCGACCGACCCGTACACCGAACTCTGGGTGACGGTGAAGCCGCACGAGAACCGCAACCGCCACGGCGGCACGGTCTACGGCTCCTACGACGCCCAGAACACCGGCCGCCTCCAGATCCAGTCCCTCGGAGCGACGGCCGACTTCCCGAAGGCGAACGTGGGCGACACCCTCACCGGCACGACGGCGGGCCCGCTCGACTACAACCAGTTCGGTGGCTACACCCTGGTCGCGAGCCGACTCGGCACGCTCAAGTCCGCCGATCTGCAGCGCGAGACGACCCGCAAGCAGCGCAGCGGCGAGCTGTCGGTAGCGACGTACAACGTCGAGAACCTCGACCCGTCCGACGGCACCTTCGCCGAGCACGCCTCCGCGATCGTGAACAATCTGAAGTCGCCGGACATCGTGTCCCTGGAGGAGATCCAGGACAACAACGGCGCGACGAACGACGGCACGGTCGCCGCCGACCAGACCCTGACCAAGCTGATCGACGCGATCGTCGCGGCCGGCGGCCCGAAGTACGACTGGCGCTCCATCGACCCGGCGAACAACACCGACGGCGGCGAGCCCGGCGGCAACATCCGCCAGGCCTTCCTGTTCAACCCGGAGCGGGTCTCCTTTACCGACCGCGCGGGCGGCGACGCCACGACGGCCACCGACGTGACGAAGATCCGCGGCAAGGCGCACCTCACGCTCAGCCCCGGCCGTATCGCCCCCGCCGACGAGGCCTGGAAGAACAGCCGCAAGCCGCTGGCCGGCGAGTTCGCCTTCCGCGGCCGCACGGTCTTCGTGATCGCCAACCACTTCAACTCCAAGGGCGGCGACCAGGGCCTGACCGCCCAGTACCAGCCGCCGTCCCGCAGCTCCGAGACCCAGCGCCACCAGCAGGCCACCCTGGTGAACGCCTTCGTCAAGGACATCCTCGACACCCAGAAGAACGCGGACGTCGTCACACTGGGCGACATCAACGACTTCGAGTTCTCCCGCACCGCCAAGATCCTCGAGGGCCGCGGCGAACTCTGGTCGGCGATCAAGTCGCTCCCCCGCAACGAGCGTTACTCGTACGTCTACCAGGGCAACAGCCAGGTCCTCGACCAGATCCTGATCAGCCCGTCGATCCGCCGCGACTGCGACTTCGAGTACGACAGCGTGCACACCAACGCGGAGTTCAACGACCAGATCAGCGACCACGACCCCCAGGTCCTGCGCTTCCGCCCGTAACCCACAAGGGCCGGCTGAACAACTGCTTCAGCCGGCCCACCCCACGTCACTCACCCGGGCACAAGCCCCAGAGCATGCGTATACCGGCTCCCGCTCGTCCCCTTCATCCTCGGATACGTCCGCACCCGCTCCCACGCACCATCACTCCCTGACCCAGCCAAGGCATCGTCATAGGCCTGGTCACTCTCCCACTCGGCGTAATTCAGCACATGCCCGCCATCGCTACTCAGATGGAAGTGAGCGGAGATCAGCCCGGCGTGCCCTTCCGGATCGTCCCCCACAGCCTTCACCACCAGGTCGACCCAATCCTCCCGCCGCGCCCCGGCCCCCTCCTCGA
This sequence comes from Streptomyces sp. NPDC056948, assembly GCF_042674225.1. Classification (NCBI taxonomy): domain Bacteria; kingdom Bacillati; phylum Actinomycetota; class Actinomycetes; order Kitasatosporales; family Streptomycetaceae; genus Streptomyces; species Streptomyces sp. NPDC056948. The sequence goes on along the minus strand of NZ_JBHUQX010000324.1, from coordinate 625 downwards.
AGTCGATCCGCACGGTGACGATCACCCCCGGCACCCGCACGTCCCCGACGGCCCGCTCCCGGCTGCGATACCGCCGGTACCGCCCGAGCCCCACGCGCTCGATCCCCGGCACGGCGGTGTCGACCTCGTCGACCCGCTCCTGCCGATGGGTCTTCACAAACGCCTCGAACGCCTGCTCACCGCTCCACTGCGAGTGATGCATCAGCGTGGCCCCGTCATGCCCCGCGTACACGTGATACCCCAGCAGACCATCAGCGGGCCAGGGCCGCCGCTCCCACGTACGCCCGATCGCCTCCACAGTCCGCCCCTGCCGCTCGGGCGTCCCCACGCGCCAGGTGCTGAAGAGGGGAGCACCGATACGCGGGTCGGTGAGATCGGGGTGCTGCTCGGTCCGACGGCTCATTGAGAACTCCAGTCACGGTTCGCCGAATGCGTACACACCCCACCTTTCAATCTCAACCAAACTTGAGGTCAAGCGAGGGTTCAGGTACGCGGCGTCGCTGCTGAAGCCGAGTGGGTCCGCACCCCGGCGTAGCGGGGCGCCGCTGCGCCCACCCGTGCCGTCCCCAGCGGCACGCATGCCCGCAGCTCAGCGGACCCGCACCCGCGTACGCACGGAAGGGGC
>NZ_JBHUQX010000323.1:0-11146 GCF_042674225.1 Streptomyces sp. NPDC056948 | reverse complement strand
CAGGGCACTCGGCCACCGCCCTTCGCCGTACTCGGCCGTACCGGGGGACCGTCAGCCGCTCGCCTTCTGTGTGAGGTCGTAGAAGGTGGCCGAGCCGACCGTGACCTTCTTGAAGGTGGCCTCGATCCAGGAGGTGATCTGGGAGGACGTGCCGTCGCTGCTGCCACCCATGCCGCCGCCGCTGCCCGAGCTGATGAAGTAGTGGATCTTTCCGTCCGCCACGTACTGCTTGAACTGGGCCAGGGTCGGGGACGGGTCCGTGCCGTTGAAGCCGCCGATGGCCATCACCGGGTCTCCGGTGGAGAGCTGGTAACTCGCCGCGTTCTGGGCGCCGATGGCCGCCGCGACCCAGGTGTAGTCACCCGCGTTCTTCTCCAGCAGTTCCTTGGCCTCGGAGCTGACGCTGGCGCCGTTGAGCAGTCCGCCCATGCCGCCACCGCCGCCGCCCATGCCACCGCCGTCGCCGGTCCGGCCGCCGGGGCCGCCCTGCTGCTGGTTCTGGCCCTGGTTCTGGCCCTGGGTGTTGCCGTTGCCGTTCTGCTGGCCCTGCTGACCCGGCATGCCGCCGCCGGGGAAGCCGTTGCCGTTCTGCTGGTTCTGGCCGCCCTGCTGGTTGTTCTGGCCCTGCTGGTTGTTCTGGCCGGGCATGCCGCCCCCGCCGGGACCGCCGCCCATGCCGCCGCCACCGCCGGGTCCGCCCCGGCCGCCCGAGACCGCCGGACCCGCCGTGACGATCGAGCCGGAGTGCCCCTCGTTCAGCGTGGTGAGGGTGTACGCCGCCGGACCGGCCAGCGCGGCGACGAGGCCGAGCCCCGCGGCACCCAGGGCCAGTCGACGGCCCAGCCGTCCGGCGAAGATCAGGCCGAGAGCGGCGGTCAGACCGCCGACCAGGACGAGCCACTTCAGCCAGGGCAGGTAGTCGGAGGAGCGGTTGAGCAGGACGTAGCCCCAGGCCGCGGTGGCCGTCATCGCGGCCGCCAGGGTCAGCGACGCCCACGCCTTGTCGCGCTTCTCCCAGAGCAGCGCCGCGCCCATGCCGATCAGCGGGGCGATGTAGGGGGCGAGGGCCACGGTGTAGTACTCGTGGAAGATGCCCTGCATATAGCTGAAGACCACCATGGTGATCAGCAGCGAGCCGCCCCAGACCAGGAACGCACCGCGTGTCGTAGAGGTCCGGCGGGCCTTGCGGGTGGCCACCAGGCCGGCGACGAGCAGGAGCAGCGCGGCCGGGATCAGCCAGGAGATCTGACCGCCGATGGAGGAGCTGAACATCCGGTCCCAGCCGGTCTCGCCCCAGGCGCCGCCGCCGTTGCCGCCCCCGCCGCCACCGCCACCGACGCTGCCGGTCTCGTCGCCGTTGAGGCGGCCCAGGCCGTTGTAGCCGAAGGTCAGCTCCAGGAAGCTGTTGTTCTGCGAGCCGCCGATGTACGGGCGGGACGACGCGGGCCACAGCTCGACGATCGCGACCCACCAGCCGCCGGAGACGACGATCGCGACCAGGGCCGCCGCGAGCTGGCCGATCCGCTTCCTCACCGTCACCGGGGCGCAGACGCCGTAGACCAGCGCCAGCGCCGGGAGGATCAGGAAGGCCTGGAGGGTCTTGGCGAGGAAGGCGAAGCCGATCGCGGCACCGGCCCACAGCAGCCACTTCGTACGGCCGTCCTCCAGCGCCCGGATCACCAGGTAGCAGGCGGCGGCCATCAGCAGCGCCAGCATCGCGTCCGGGTTGTTGAACCGGAACATCAGCGCCGCGACGGGGGTGAGCGCGAGCACCGCGCCCGCGATCAGACCGGCCGCGGGGCTGAACCGACGGCGCACCGCGGCGTACACGACGGCGACCGTGCCGACGCCCATCAGGACCTCGGGGGCGAGGATCGCCCAGGAGCTGAGGCCGAAGAGCCGCACCGACAGGGCCATCGGCCACAGCGCGGCCGGGGGCTTGTCGACGGTGATGGCGTTGGCCGCGTCCAGCGAGCCGAAGAAGAGCGCCTTCCAGGACTGGCTGCCGGCCTGGACGGCCGCCGAGTAGAAGGAGTTGGCGTAGCCGGAGGCGCTCAGGTTGTAGAGGTAGAGCGCGGCGGTCACCAGGAGCAGTCCGAGGAAGGCCGGGCGGGCCCAGCGGGGGTCCTCGGGGCGGCCGTGCCACAGGCGTCGCACGAAGGGCCGCTTCGGTTCATGGGCGTGGGGTGCGGGTGCCGGGGGGCGGGTCCAGGTGTCGGGACTCGTGTCTCTGCCGGCGGTCTGCTGGTCGTAGTGGATCGTCATCGGGAGTCCCTCGGGTCGGTGTCGTGCGGGCGCACCGGCTGGAGCTGCATGGTGGCGTCCCTCCCCCACTGGGCGGTGTTGTGCGTGTACTGGGGGGTGCGCTGCGGCAGCGGCCCGTACGGGTCGTGGCGCGCTGTGGAAAAGGTCGGCGAGGACAGGGGGTGGACCGGAGTGTGCGAGGCGACCACCGCCGGTTCGCCGTCGCGGCGGTCCGGGAACACCCACGCCCGGAAGAGCAGGAAACGCAGCACGGTCGCCGCGAGGTTGGCGGCGATGAGCACCGCCAGTTCGGTGGAGTGCGCCGGCTCGGACGTGGCCGCGTTGAGCGCGGCGAGCGAGCCGCTGGTCAGGGCGAGTCCGATGCCGAAGACGACCAGGCCCTGCGCCTGGTGCCGTACGGCGCCGCCGCGTCCGCGCACCCCGAAGGTGAGCCGCCGGTTGGCCGCCGTGTTGGCGATCGCCGAGACCAGCAGGGCGAGCGCGTTGGCGAACTGGGACCCGGTGAAGACGCGGAAGCCGCTGTAGAGAAGCAGGTAGAAGAGGGTGGACAGGGCGCCGACCACACAGAATCCGACGAGCTGGCGGGCCAGGCCCTTCGGTACGTCCTTGATCTCGCGGTCGCGCGGGTCGTCGCCGAACGGCCGGGCGATCCGGTCCAGCGGCAGCGAGCCGGTGGCCAGGGCCCTGCCGATCCGCCACACGCCCTTGAGGTCGTCGGTCGCGGTCTTGACGATGTGCACGGTCGAGTCGGGGTCGTCGACCCAGTCGACCGGCACCTCGTGGATACGGAGCCCCGCGCGCTCGGCGAGCACCAGCATCTCGGTGTCGAAGAACCAGCCGGTGTCCTCGACGAGCGGCAGCAGCACCTGCGCCACGTCACGGCGGATCGCCTTGAACCCGCACTGTGCGTCCGAGAAGCGGGCCTGGAGCGAGCCGCGCAGGATGAGGTTGTAGGCCCGGCTGATGAACTCCCGCTTGGGGCCGCGCACCACGCGCGAGCTACGGGCGAGCCGGGATCCGATCGCGAGGTCCGAGTGGCCGGAGATCAGCGGCGCCACCAGCGGGAGCAGGGCGTTGAGGTCGGTGGACAGGTCCACGTCCATATAGGCGAGGACGGGGGCGTCCGAGGCCGACCAGACGGCCCGCAGGGCCCGGCCGCGGCCCTTCTGCTCCAGCCGGAAGAGGGTGACCTCGGGAATCTCCGCCGCCAGCCGCGCCGCCACCCGCGGGGTGGTGTCCGTGGAGGCGTTGTCCGCGATCGTGATGCGGAACGCGTACGGGAACGTCTTTTCGAGGTGCTCGTACAGTCTGCGGACGCACGGCTGGAGGTCCTTCTCCTCGTTGTAGACGGGGATCACTACGTCCAGGACAGGCGTACCGGCTGGCGCGGCCGGGAGGTGCTCCCGCGCCGGCAGGGTGCCGGGAGAAGAATCGGTTCGCATGGAACCGACTTTCGTCAGGCGCCCTGTTGTACCGATGTGGTGACGCTGTGGCGTGCCTGTGAGTGCTGTTGCCAGCTCATTTCCGGCTGCGGCTGCGTCGGGAGCGCGGGCAGGTGCACCGTGAAAACGGTCCGCCCGGGCACGCTGTCGACCGTCACGGCTCCGTCGTGCGCGGTCGCCACGGCCTGCACGATGGCGAGGCCGAGACCGGTCGATCCGGTGTTGCGGGAACGCGCGGAGTCGCCGCGCGCGAACCGTTCGAAGACATGCGGGAGCAACTCGGCCGGGATGCCCTGACCGTTGTCCTCCACGTCCACGCACAGCCAGGGCCCCCGCCGCTGCACCCGCGCGGTGACGGTCGTACCGGGCGGTGTGTGATTGCGGGCGTTGCCGAGCAGGTTGACGAGGACCTGTTGCAGCCGGGCCGCGTCCGCCGACACGAGCGCGGGCTCGTCGGGCAGGTCGAGGCGCCAGTTGTGGTCCTGGCCGGCGGCACGGGCGTCGCTGATGGTGTCCACGACCAGCGGTACGAGGTCGGTCTGCTCGAACTGGAGGGGCCGCCCCGCGTCGAGCCGGGCGAGCAGCAGCAGATCCTCGACGAGCAGCGTCATCCGCCCGGCCTCGGACTCGATCCGCCCGAGCGCGTGCCGGGTGTCGGGCCCGACGTCCTCTCTTCCGCGTCTGGTCAGCTCCGCGTACCCGCGAATGGAGGCGAGGGGGGTGCGCAGCTCGTGACTGGCGTCGGCGACGAACTGCCGGACCCGCGTCTCGCTCTGCTGCCGTGCGTGCAGCGCCCCGTGGACATGATCGAGCATCCGGTTGAGCGCGGCACCGACCTGTCCGACCTCGGTGTGCGGATCGGTCTCGGAGTCGGGCACCCGCTCGCTGAGGTTCACCTCGCCGGTGTGCAGGGGCAGTTCGGAGACCCGGGTGGCGGTGGCGGCGACCCGTCGGAGGGGGCGGGTGGCGACGCCGATGAGCACGGAGCCGGCGATGGCGGCGGCGACCAGTCCGGCGCCGGTGACGCTCACCTCGACGAGGATGAGGGTGTTGATGGTGGTGGTGACGGATTCGGTGGGCAGGGCGACGTAGTAGGTGCCGCTGCCGTCGACTTCGGAGACGTACTGCACGCGGTACTCGCCGAGGTCGGGGATGTCGATGGTGTACATACGGTGCGTCGTCGGCACCTCGGCGAGGGCGGACTTCTGCTCGTCGGTGAGCGCGACGGGCAGGTTCGGCTGGAAGGGGCCGTTGTCGTTGGAGGTCTCCTCGGCGAGGACCGCCTGAGTGACGCTGCCGTCGGCGCCGACCTCGGCGGCAATGGTGTCCGGCTGCGCGGGTCCCCTGGCGAAGCCGGTGATCCTGTCCGTCGAGCCGGCGTTCTGCTGTTCCTCGCCCTGCTCGTTCCCGTCTCCGTCCTTCCCGCCCCCGGGTTTCATAGGGCCCGACAGCCGCTTGCCGGCATCGTCGACCTTCGCGTCCAACTGCTCGTACAGATGCGACCTGAGCGCAAGCGTCGTCACGGTCCCGATCACCGCACACACCACAGCGATCAGCACCACGGACGCGACGACGAGCCGCGTCCGCAGAGTGCGCGGCTTGCCCGCTCGCGACTTCTCGCCCGCTCTCTGCTGCGTACGCGTCCGTCGTCGCCCGCTCATGACACCGCGGGCTTGATCAGGTAACCGGCACCACGCCGGGTGTGGATCATCGGCTCGCGCCCGGCGTCGATCTTCCGCCGCAGATACGAGATGTAGAGCTCGACGACATTGGCCTGCCCGCCGAAGTCGTACGACCACACGCGGTCCAGGATCTGCGCCTTGCTGAGCACGCGCCGCGGGTTGCGCATCAGGAACCGCAGCAGCTCGAACTCGGTCGCGGTCAGGTGGATGTTCGCACCGGCCCGGGTCACCTCGTGGCTGTCCTCGTCGAGGGTGAGGTCGCCGACGACCAGCGTGGAGTCCGAGCGCCGGTCGGCCGCACCGGAGCGGCGTATCAGCCCGCGCAGCCGTGCGACGACCTCTTCGAGGCTGAACGGCTTGGTGACGTAGTCGTCGCCACCGGCCGTCAGCCCGGCGATCCGGTCCTCGACGGCGTCCTTGGCGGTGAGGAAGAGCACGGGCACGTCCGGCAGCTCCCGCCGCAGCCGCCCCAGAACCGCCAGCCCGTCCATGTCGGGCAGCATCATGTCGAGCACGACGGCGTCGGGCCGGAAGTCGCGCGCGGTCTGGACGGCGCCCTGGCCGTCCCCCGCGCTCCGGATCTGCCATCCCTCATAGCGAAGGGCCATGGAGAGCAGTTCGGTGATCGACAGCTCGTCGTCCACCACAAGCACGCGGACGGGGCTCCCGTCCGGCCTCAGCAGTTCGGTGCGCCCCTGGGGCGAGGTCGTGGTCATGTGAACACGATGTCGGGGACCTCTGAGAGCACCCTTTCGGCAACCTGTGAATTCCCTGAGAAACACACAGGCACTTCTCAGGGAACGCCTGGGAATGTCGGCGTTCGGTGGGGTGAGGGGTGTTGGGGAAGCTGTGGATCCGCTGGGCGGGTCAGAACAACCCGTCCTGCACACCGGCCGCCTCCCTGAACTCCCTCACAGGAACCGACAGTTCACCACTCGCCGCAGGCACCAGCTCCCACCCGGTCATCAACCGCGTATCGAGCACGACGACTCCACCCCCGGTGGCCAGATGCAGATCGGGCCCGGCGGCGGCCACGAGCTCCCCGCTCACGACCCCACCGGCAACCAGCTCACTCACGCCCCCGACGGCGCCGGACAGCCCGGCGAGCCCGAACACATCGACATGATCGACAACCTCCAGTGGCTCCCGCCCCAGCGACTCCGGCCACCCCCCGAGCGCCACCGCCCGCGCGTGCAACTCGGCGACCTCACCGGCCCGATCGGCCGCCGCCTGCGGCAACGCGGCCCGTACGGCCCGCTTCTCGGCGTATGGAATCCGGTCGGGCACCCCCAGCGCGGCCCGCAGCAGCTCCTCCGTACGCCGCGCGGCCATGAGCGGCCCGGCACCCAGCCAGCTGAAGCAGACGGCACCCTGCTCGAGCAGCCGGGCCGAGCCCCGCTCCACCGCCGTGATCCCGACCTTGGTCATGCCGGGCCCGAACCACGCCAGATACACGTGATACGGCCGCGGATCGTCCGCGATCGTGTCGGCGGCCACCGAGTGCGCCCGGTCCAGCCGCGCACACTCCTCGCACCGCGCCCCCGTACTCCGCCCCGGCACGGCCACCCGCGCCGGACACGCATGCCCCCGAGCCCCCACACACGTCCGCACGCCCCCCTCCGCGACCCCGAAGGCCACGCGTTTCCCCCAGGTCAGCGCACTGCGCCGCCCGCCGTCCCACACCAGCACGGGACCGTCCGCCGACCATCGCAGCCCCGAGCACTTCCATGCCTGTGCCATCTCTGCCGAGACTAGAGGGCACCACTGACAACGACGCGGGGGCGCCCGGCCGGGACGATCGACGGGGACGACGACACACCGGCCGCCCGGAGGGAAGGGATCACCTCACGGCAGGAGGGGTCATCTCACGGAAGGCGGGATCACCTCACGGCATCGGCCCCCACGGCAGCAGCGGCCTCCGTCTCCCCACCCGCACGCACGGGCACGACCCCGGCCGCCGCCACCGGCCGCCGCCCGGCCAGCCGGCACCCCAGGCACTCGTCGTGCCCACCCGGCGCCGACGAGTCCCGCACGCGCCAGCTCCACTCCGCCCGGGGCCGGAGGCCGGGCCCCTTGCCCCACCCGGAGAGGTGCAGCGCCCAGGTGACGAGCAGAGCCACGACCCCGATGGCTGTTCCACCGGCGATCAGCAACCCCGAGACCAAGACAACACCGGCACCCGCCACAGTGGCCGCGACGCTCCCGATCGCGCATCCGACCCACCCCGCGAACGTGTGCCCGTGGTCATACTGATGTGCGCTCACGCGCTGCCCCCTCATCACACCGATGGACTCCGGGGACGCACCCCGAACCCCTCACCACCCAGCCGTTCAGGGCCCAAACCTCTCACGAGCTAAGGGAATTGGGAATGCAAGCCAAGCCGCGTCCGGCCGCCACGCCGGAGCAGGCACTGTCGGCGATGGACCACCTCATCGCGACCCACCTGGTCGGACAGCACGAGATCGCCCAGCAGGTCGGCATGAACGTGACCGACCTCACCTGTTTCGCCTACGTGATGGAGGCCGGCGAAAACCTCCTCACCGCAGGCGACTTGGCAGCCCGCGTCCACGTCACGACCGGCGCGGTCACCGGCATCCTCAACCGCCTGGAACGCGCCGGCTACATCACCCGCCGCCCCGACCCGACCGACCGCCGCCGCATCCGCGTAGCCGCCCGACCCGAGGCGGTCGCCCGCGTCCTGGAGGTCTACGCGCCGTACTACGCCCGCCTCGCGGAACTCATGGCGGACTACTCCCCTGCCGAAATCGCGCTCCTGAACGACTGGTTCACCCGCGCGAGCACTGTGGCGGCGGACTACTTGGAGGAGCACTGCCGCCCCGACCGACCGGGGACCGGCCGAGCCACGTAACGCCTGAAGGCATCGACGCCGTCCTCGACGAAGGTCCACTGCCCGAATGCCTCCCGCAACTCGCCCTCGGTGAGCCATCCGTGCCAGGCGATCTCCGACGGGTCGGGCGCGAGCACCTCGGTGACCACGGCTTCGTGCAGCCCGAGCCAGTAGGGACTGATCAGCCCGTCACACAGGAACTTGAAGACGAACCGCACCAGCGCCCGGACGCCCAGTTCCTCGGTGAGTTCACGCGCCGCCGCCTCCTCGTACGACTCCCCGACCTCCGCGGCGGCGCCGATCAGCCAGTTGTACTGCCCCGGAAACCGGGACACACCCTCCTGCCTCCGATGTACGAGGATGCGCCCCTGCGGATCACGGCAGACGGTCGTCGCGACACGGTGCAGCCAGCCCCTCTCGATGGCCTCGCCCCGCTCCACCAGACCGAGCACGCGATCCTGCTCGTCCACCCGCTCCACCAGTTCACTCATGGCTCCCCCCCCCCATCGCGGCGGGGCGTCCGGCTTGAGATCCTGACGGCCCGTCGAGAGGGGCAGGGGCATGGAATCAGACCCATGGCGAGCGGCGGTCTACAGCAACCAGTGGTTGAATCCTCCCCCTCGTAAACGAGGGGGATTCCTGGCTCAGGCTGCCCGGCGGAACAGCGTCCCGCCTGGTCTTGCGCCATCAGCACCAGCCGGGTTGAGACCAGCCCGGGCCAGCATCACGCGGGCGGAGTTCTTGTCTCTGGGCGAGACGGTTCCGCACGCGGTGCAGGCGTAGGTTCGTTCCGAAAGCGGTAGTGCGTGCTTGGTTCTCGCTCCGCACTGCGCGCAGTCCATCGTGGTGTGCGCGGGATGGACCAGGTGCACGATCCTGCCGTGCTTGCGGGCCATCTCCAACAGGGCCTTCTTGGTGGCGCCGATGGCGGCATCGGCGGCCTGTTTCGCCATGGTCGACTTCGCGAGGAACTTCGGGCGGAAGTCCTCCACGGCGATGGCGTCGTGGTCGGCCACTACGCGCTTGGCCCACTTACGGCCGGTGTCCTGGCGTTGCCGGGACACCTTCTTGTACGCCTTGGCCCGCAGCTTCTTCGCTGCGCGGTAGCTCTTGGAGGCTGTCTGTCCCTTAGCGGGTTTGCGGCGGGCCATCATGCGGTCGTACCGCGACAGCTGCGCCTGGGCCTTCTTCCCGTGCCGGGCGTGGGGAAGGTCATGGGTGTCGCTGGTGGTGGTCGCGGTCTTGCTGACGCCCCAGTCGATCCCGATCACCTGGCCGGTCTCGGGCAGCAGCTGGACTTCGACGGGCACGACGAACGAGGTGTGCCAGTGCCCGACGCTGTCGCGGTACACGCGCACCGAGGACGGTTCGGCGGGAAGACCCCGCGACCACACGACCGTCAGGACGATGTTCCCGGCAAGGTGCAGACGGCCGTCCTTCAGCCGGAAGCCGCGCTTGGTGTAGTTCAGGCTCGGGTCGGCCTCGCGCTTCTTCTTGTACTTCGGCATCCCGGCCCGGCGATGCTGCGGCAGACGTTCGCGGATGTCCTTCTGTGCCTTCGCGCGGGACTTGCCAAAGTCGCGGATGATCTGCTGCTGGGGAACCGATGAGCCCTCTCGTAGCCACGGCGTCTTCGCGCGGGCTTCGGTCAGCATCGTGTCGAGCCGGGCCGGACCGCACGTCGCCTTGTCCGTGTCGTCGGGGCGGTTGTTGTTCCAGAGGTGGGTCTGCTTGGACTTGGCCACGGACTCGTTCCAGATCCACCTGCACCGATCCCACTCCGCCAGCAGCGCACGCTCGGCGGTCGACGACACCCGCAGCCGGAACGTCCACCGGGCATGCCCGGCGCCCCCGGCCTCCTTCACCACCGACAAAACATCCCCCTCCCACGCCCCGCCCCGATCACCCCAGCCCTCACATAAAGACCGTACGTGCGACATGCGCACACCCGTACCCCACTACGGCAAAGCCACCCCAACCAGCGAACACGGGCACATCCGTTCCCTTTTCGGCTCCGTCGGCGGCTTTGCGGGCGCTCCGCGCCCCAGGAGACCGGACACGGCGACGCTCCGCGCCGCCGTCACGGGATGCGATTCCTCTCCGGCGTGAACGCCGAGGCATCCTCGCAAGAATCAGGTGAAGCTGTGTCTGGCCGATGTCCAGCAGCCTGACGGCAGCCGGTGTGAGTACTCGATCGTCCGCCTCCGGCACCTGGCCGTGGCCGCCGTGGTCAATGACCGGCGAGAGGTTCTGATGATGTGGCGGCACCGCTTCGTCACCGACACATGGGCCTGGGAGCTCCCCATGGGCCTGGTCGAGGACGGCGAGACGCCCGAGGAGGCCGCCGCCCGCGAGGTCCTGGAGGAAACCGGCTGGCGCCCGGGCCTCGTCAAGCCCCTGATCTACGCCGAGCCGGCCAACGGCATCACCGACTCACAGCACCACGTCTTCCGCGCCGACGACGCGACGTACGCAGGCGGATCGCTCGTGGGCCTGCTGTACCTGCTCCTGGACGAAGCGACTCGCTGACCGAGAGCTATCCCGTCTTGCGTGAGTGCCGGTTCGACCGGCGGCGCACGGTGAAGAGGGAGGCAACGATGCCGAGAGCCCAGGCGATCAACAGGGCGCCCCACAGCGGCATGGTCACCATCGGGATGAGAAGACGGATCTCGACACTCGTGCGGTTCTCGAAGATGAAGATCAGAGCGACCGCGGTGATCAGAACGAACGGCAGGTAGCGGCGGACGCCCGGGCGGGAAAGGAACGGCGTGCGCGCCTTGTGATCTGGGCTGGTCTGGGCCATGGAGTGCCTCTCCCTCACGTAGCCCCTGGCTCCAGCGTCCCCTTTCAGCACGTAACCCGCCACCGAAACGCAAGAGGCCCCGGATCTCTCCGGGGCCTCTCACCTG
>NZ_JBHUQX010000322.1:0-11167 GCF_042674225.1 Streptomyces sp. NPDC056948 | reverse complement strand
GACGTGGCCGAACACGGCGACGAACGCCGCGCCACCACCCGCATCTTCGGCTCCCGCCCCGGCACCTACGGCGCCGGTCTGCTCCAGCTCATCGACTCCCGCGACTGGCGCACGGACGCCGACCTGGCCGAGGTCTACACGGTCTGGGGCGGCTACGCCTACGGCCGCGAACTCGAGGGCCGCCCGGCCCGCGAGGAGATGGAGACGGCCTACAAGCGCATCGAGGTAGCCGCGAAGAACACGGACACGCGCGAGCACGACATCGCCGACTCCGACGACTACTTCCAGTACCACGGTGGCATGGTCGCCACGGTCCGCGCCCTGCGCGGCACGGCGCCCGAGGCGTACATCGGCGACTCGACCCGCCCCGAGACGGTCCGCACCCGCACCCTCGTGGAGGAGACCTCGCGTGTCTTCCGCGCCCGCGTGGTCAACCCCAAGTGGATCGAGGCGATGCGCCGCCACGGCTACAAGGGCGCCTTCGAGCTGGCCGCCACGGTGGACTACCTGTTCGGCTACGACGCCACGACCGGCGTGATCGCCGACTGGATGTACGACAAGCTCACCGAGACCTACGTCCTGGACGAGACCAACCGCGAGTTCCTCCAGCAGGCCAACCCCTGGGCCCTGCACGGCATCGCCGAGCGGCTGCTGGAGGCCGAGTCGCGGGGGATGTGGGAGAAGCCCGATCCGGCGGTGCTGGAGGGGCTGCGCCAGGTCTACCTGGAGACGGAAGGAAACCTCGAGGGCGAGGACTGACCGCTCCGACTCCGGCTTCTGCCGTCGTCCATCGGGTGCGGGACGTCGTCCCGCACCCCGCTCGAGCGCCCGGCTGGGGGGGGGTGAGCGCTGACCGCGTCAGAGCTGCGTCAAAGACGTCGGCGTCGCCGTCAGGGAGACGTCAACGAGGCTCGATTCCGGCCATAGAGGCGGTTTCCTCTAATCGTCCGTGTCTGTTTCGAACCTCTCCTAGGAGCTCGCGATGGCCGATCTGGCCTTCGTCGTCGCCGTGCCCGCGGTCTTCGCGCTGGTGGCCCTCATCGCCAAGGGGGTGACGAAGCTGTGACCGCCGAGAACATCGTCGGCCTGGTCGTGGCCGTCGCCCTGCTGGGCTATCTCGTCCTCGCCCTGCTCTTCCCGGAGAGGTTCTGAGATCCGCCATGGGCCCCGTACCGGCCGGCGTGCTCCAGTTGCTCGCCCTGATCGCCGCCCTGGCGCTCGTCTACATCCCCCTCGGCACCTACATGGCCAAGGTCTACTCCTCGAAGAAGCACCTGCGGGTCGAGAAGTGGATCTACAAGGCCATCGGTGCCGACCCCGACACCGAGATGCGCTGGCCGGCGTATCTGCGGGGCGTGCTCGCCTTCTCGGTGATCGGTGTGCTCTTCCTGTACCTGCTGATGCGCCTCCAGGGCGTCCTGCCGGGTTCGCTGGGCTTCGCGGCGATCGACCCGGACCAGGCCTTCAACACCGCCGCCTCCTTCGTCACCAACACCAACTGGCAGTCGTACTACGGCGAACAGGCCATGGGCCACGTCGTGCAGACCGCCGGCCTGGCCGTGCAGAACTTCGTCTCCGCGGCCGTCGGCATCGCGGTGGCGGTGGCGCTGGTGCGCGGGTTCGCGCGCTCGCGGACCGGTGAGCTGGGCAACTTCTGGTCGGACCTCGTGCGCGGTGTCCTACGGATCCTGCTGCCGCTGTCCGTGGCCGCCGCGATCGTGCTGGTGGCGTGCGGCGCGATCCAGAACTTCTCCGGCATCCACGAGGTCGGCCAGTTCATGGGTGGCCGGCAGCAGTGGAACGGCGGGGCGGTGGCCTCGCAGGAGGCCATCAAGGAGATCGGCACCAACGGCGGCGGCTACTTCAACGCCAACAGCGCCCACCCCTTCGAGAACCCCACTCCGTTCACGAACCTCTTCGAGATCTTCCTGATCCTGGTGATCCCAATCGCGCTGACCCGCACCTTCGGTGTCATGGTCGGCTCGGTCAGGCAGGGCTACGCGATCCTCGCCACCATGGCCACCATCTGGATCGGCTTCACGGCCCTGATGATGTGGACCGAGTTCGCCCACCACGGCCCGGCACTCCAGGCCGCGGGCGGGGCGTACGAGGGCAAGGAGGTCCGGTTCGGCGTCGGAGCGTCCTCGATCTTCGCGACGGCTACCACGCTCACCTCGACCGGCGCGGTGGACTCCTTCCACTCGTCCTTCACCGGCCTGGGCGGCGGCATCACGATGCTGAGCATGATGCTGGGCGAGATCGCGCCCGGCGGCACCGGTTCCGGCCTGTACGGCATGCTGATCATGGCGGTCATCGCGGTGTTCATCGCCGGCCTGATGGTCGGCCGTACGCCCGAGTACCTGGGCAAGAAGATCGGTACCCGCGAGATCAAGCTGGCGGCCTGCTACATCCTGATCACCCCGGCGCTGGTGCTCGTCTTCACCGCCTTCGCGATGGCCCTGCCGACCCCGGCCGACTCGATGACGAACAGCGGGGCGCACGGATTCTCCGAGATCCTTTACGCCTACACCTCCGCCTCGAACAACAACGGCTCGGCGTTCGCCGGTCTGAACGCGGACACGCAGTGGTTCAACGGCACCCTCGGCCTCGCGATGCTGCTCGGCCGCTTCCTGCCGATGGTGTTCGTACTGGCGCTGGCCGGTTCGCTGGCCGAGCAGAAGCCCGTGCCCGTGACCGCGGGCACCCTGCGCACCGAGAAGCCGCTGTTCACCGGGCTCCTCGTCGGGGCGATCCTGATCATCACGGGTCTGACCTACTTCCCGGCACTCGCGCTGGGTCCGCTGGCCGAGGGGCTGGCGTCATGACGACCGACGTAACGAAGCAAGAGGACTCCATGTCCACAGCCACCACTCCCACCCGGGCGCCGCACCAGGACGTCCCGACCGGTCACAAGGAGGGCCGGGTCGGTGCCGGCCTCTTCGATCCCAAGCAACTGGTCACGTCGCTGCCGGACGCCTTCCGCAAGCTCGACCCGCGGGTGATGGTCAAGTCGCCCGTGATGTTCGTGGTGTGGATCGGCTCGGTCCTGACGACCGTCTTCTCCTTCACGGAACCGGGGGACTGGTTCGGCTGGGCGATCAGTGCCTGGCTGTGGCTGACGGTGGTCTTCGCCAACCTGGCGGAGGCGGTCGCCGAGGGCCGTGGCAAGGCGCAGGCGGACACCCTGCGCAAGGCCAAGACCGACACGATCGCCCGCCGGCTGCTCACCGACGGTGCGCAAGAGCGGGTCCCCGGTACCGAGCTGCGCATCGGCGATCTGGTCGTCTGCGAGGCCGGTGACGTCATCCCCGGTGACGGCGATGTCGTCGAGGGCGTCGCGAGCGTGGACGAGTCGGCGATCACCGGTGAGTCGGCCCCGGTGATCCGGGAGTCGGGCGGCGACCGCTCGGCGGTCACCGGCGGGACGAAGGTGCTGTCCGACCGCATCGTCATCAGGATCACGACGAAGCCGGGTGAGACCTTCATCGACCGGATGATCAGTCTGGTCGAGGGCGCGGCACGGCAGAAGACGCCGAACGAGATCGCGCTGAACATCCTGCTCGCCTCGCTGACGATCGTGTTCCTGCTGGCCTGCGCCACGCTGCCGCCGTTCGCGGACTACGCGGGCACCCATCTGACGATGGTCGTGCTGGTCGCCCTCCTGGTCTGCCTCATCCCGACGACCATCGGCGCCCTGCTGTCCGCGATCGGCATCGCGGGCATGGACCGGCTGGTGCAGCGCAATGTGCTCGCGATGTCCGGCCGGGCGGTCGAGGCCGCCGGTGACGTCTCGACCCTGCTGCTCGACAAGACCGGCACCATCACGCTCGGCAACCGCCAGGCCGCCGAGTTCGTGCCGGTGAGCGGCACCACCCAGGCTCGACTCGCCGACGCCGCCCAGCTCTCCTCGCTGGCCGACGAGACGCCCGAGGGCCGCTCCATCGTCGTCCTGGCGAAGGAGAAGTACGGGTTGCGCGAGCGCCACCAGGGGGAGCTCGCGCACGCCCAGTGGATCGAGTTCACCGCCCAGACCCGTATGTCCGGCGTGGACGTCGACGGCCGCAAGGTCCGCAAGGGCGCGGCGGGTTCGGTCATCGCCTGGGTACAGGAGCGGGGCGGCACCGTCGCCGACGACGCGGACGCGAGCGCCCACCGCATCTCCGAGGACGGCGGCACCCCGCTGCTGGTCGCTGTCGAGGACCTCGACGGTGCACGGATCCTGGGCGTCATCCACCTCAAGGACGTGGTCAAGGACGGCATGCGGGAGCGGTTCGAGGAACTGCGCCGCATGGGCATCAAGACCGTCATGATCACGGGTGACAACCCGCTGACCGCGAAGGCGATCGCCGAGGAGGCCGGGGTCGACGACTTCCTCGCCGAGGCCACGCCCGAGGACAAGATGGCCCTCATCAAGCGTGAGCAGGCGGGCGGCAAGCTGGTCGCGATGACCGGCGACGGCACCAACGACGCCCCGGCCCTCGCGCAGGCGGATGTCGGCGTGGCCATGAACACGGGCACGTCGGCCGCCAAGGAGGCCGGCAACATGGTCGACCTCGACTCCGACCCGACGAAGCTCATCGAGATCGTCGAGATCGGCAAGCAACTCCTCATCACCCGGGGCGCGTTGACGACGTTCTCCATAGCCAACGACGTGGCGAAGTACTTCGCGATCATCCCGGCGCTGTTCGCGGCGGTCTACCCGGGCCTGGACAGGCTCAACATCATGGGCCTGTCCTCACCGGACTCCGCGATCCTGTCGGCCGTGATCTTCAACGCGCTGATCATCATCGCGCTGGTGCCGCTCTCACTGAAGGGCGTGCGCTACCGGCCCGTCAGCGCAGACAAGTTGCTGCGCCGCAACCTGACCGTCTACGGAATCGGCGGGCTGATCGCGCCGTTCATCGGCATCAAGCTCATCGACCTGCTCATCTCGCTGATCCCCGGGATCGGGTGAAGGACATGAACAACTCTTTCGCGAACACCGCCCGGTTGCTCGGAGCGGCCCTGCGGGCCCTCCTCGTGCTGACCCTGGTCACCGGCGTCATCTACCCACTGGTCGTCACCGGCATCGCCCAGGGCCTGTTCAACAACAAGGCCAACGGCTCCGAAATCGAGTCACACGGCAGAGTCGTCGGATCGTCCCTGATCGGCCAACAGGGCTACAGCCTGGACTACTTCCAGCCGCGGCCGGCGAACGGACTGGGGACCAACTCGATCAACACCCAGTACAAGCTGATTCTCTCGGGCGCCACCAACCTCTCCGCCGACAACGAGAAGCTGATCAAGTCGGTGGAGGAGGCCAAGGCCAAGGTCGTCAAGGAGAACTCCACGGCCGATCACAAGGTCAGGCCGTCCCAGGTGCCCGCCGACGCCGTCACCTCCTCCGGCTCCGGCCTCGACCCGGACATCTCCCCGGCCTACGCCGAGCTCCAGGTCCACCGGGTCGCGGCGAAGAACGACCTGCCCGTCGCCCAGGTCGACCGGCTGGTCGAGGACCACACGGAGGGCCGCACCCTCGGCTTCATGGGCGAGCCCCGGGTGAACGTCCTGGAGCTCAACATCGCCCTCAAGGACCTCGTGACGAAGAGCTGATGGCCCTGGCGCTGACCGGCCGCGTCCTGCCGGCCGAGGACCGCCGGGTGCTCGCCGCGTTCGCCGCCCAGGCAGCCGTCGTCCTGGACCGGCAGCGTCTCCGGCACGAGGCCGACCAGGCCAAGGAACTGGCCGAGGGCAACCGCATCCGCACCGCGCGGCTCGCCGCCGTGAGCCATGACCTGCGCACACCGCTCGCGGGCATCAAGGTGTCGGTCTCGTCCCTGCGGTCGGACGACGTGGCCTGGTCGGAGGAGGACCAGGCCGAACTCCTCGAAGCGATCGAGGAAGGCGCCGACCGCCTCGACCTCCTCGTCGGCAACCTCCTCGACATGTCCCGGCTCCAGACCGGCACCGTCACCCCGATCATCCGCGAGGCCGACCTCGACGAGGTGGTGCCGATGGCACTGGGCGGCGTCCCGGAGGACAGCGTGGAGCTGAACATCCCCGAGACGCTGCCCATGGTCCACGTGGACAAGGGCCTGCTGGAGCGGTCCGTCGCCAACGTCGTGGAGAACGCCGTCAAGTACAGCCCCCAGGGCACCCCCGTGCTCGTGAAGGCGAGTGCCCTCGCCGACCGAGTGGAGGTCCGGGTGATCGACCGCGGTCCCGGCGTCCCCGACGAGTCCAAGGACCGCATCTTCGAACCCTTCCAGCGCTACGGAGACGCACCCCGCGGCAGCGGAGTCGGCCTCGTAGCGGCAGCCGCCCTACACCTCGACCTGCGAGCCCATGATGACCGTGCGGTCGCGGGGCAGGCCGAAGTACTCGGCGGCGTCGGCCGTGATGTAGGAGGTGGCGATGAACAGCCGCTTGCGCCAGGGCGCCATCGTCGAGGCCTTGCCGCGCCGGAGCTCGATCTTCGACAGGAAGTAGGACGCCTGGTCGAGCTGCAGTGGTCCTTCCGTATCGGCCGGGTCGAGCAGGGCCAGGGTGCCGGGCACGTCCGGTGTCTCCATGTAGCCGAACCGGGCGGTGACGTGGATGATCCCGTCGTCGGCGTACCCCAGGTCGTCCACGGCGATCCGCTGGTCGGCCTGGACACGGGGCACGGGCTCGGTCCTGATGGACAGGATCACGACATGGTCGTGCCGCACGTGGTTGTGCTCGACGTTGGCCACCATCGCCAAGGGCGCGGTCTCCTTCCCCCGGTTCAGGAAGACGGCCGTGCCGGGCGCCCGGACCGTCGGCTCCTCTCCCGCGCGGAGGTCTTCGATGAACTGGGGCAGCGGGCCTTCCTGGCGCGCCCGTTCCGCGGTGACGAGTTCCCGGCCACGTTGCCAGGTCGTCATGACGGTGAACGCGGTGAGGCCGATCAGCAGCGGCAGCCACGCGCCGTGGACGAGCTTGGTCATGTTGGCCGCCACGAACAGCAGGTCCACGAAGAGGAGCACGCCCGCGCCGGCGGCGAGCAGCCAACGGGGCGTACCCCACTTGGCACGGGCGACGTAGAAGAACAGCAGGGTGGTGATGGTGATGGTGCCGGTGACGGCCATGCCGAACGCGTAGGCCAGCGCCTCGGAGGCGCGGAAGGCGAAGACCAGGGTGAGGACCGAGACCATCAGGAGCCAGTTGATCCAGGGGACGTAGATCTGGCCGATGGTGGATTCGGAGGTGTGCGCGATGCGCAGCCTCGGCAGATAGCCGAGCTGGGCCGCCTGGGAGGCGACCGAGTACGCCCCGGTGATCACCGCCTGGGAGGCGATCACGGTCGCCGCCGTGGCGAGCAGGACCATCGGCCAGCGTCCCCAGCCGGGCACGAGCAGGAAGAACGGGCTGCTGATGTTGTCCGGGTCGTCGAGGATCAGCGCGCCCTGGCCCAGGTAGCTGAGGACGCACGCGGGCAGGACGAGGAACAGCCAGCCCCGGGTGATCGCCCGGCGGCCGAAGTGCCCCATGTCGGCGTAGAGCGCCTCGGCGCCGGTGACCGCGAGGACGATCGCGGCCAGGGCGAAGAAGGCGGTGCCCCAATGGCCGAACAGGAAGCCCAGCGCATACGTCGGTGACAGCGCCTTGAGGATGTCCGGGTGGTCGGCGATGCCCACGACGCCGCACGCGCCGATGGCCACGAACCAGGCGATCATGACCGGGCCGAACACCCGGCCCACCGCCGCGGTTCCCCTGCGCTGCACCAGGAACAGGAGCACGATGATCACCGCGGTGATGGGCACGACCGCGTCCTCCAGTGACGGCTGGACGACCTTGAGGCCCTCGACCGCGGACAGCACCGAGATCGCCGGTGTGATCATGCTGTCGCCGAAGAACAGCGACGCGCCGAAGATGCCCAGGGCGGCCAGTGCGGCGGCGCCCCGACGCCCACGCTGTGAACTCCACCGTCGCAGCAGGGTGATCAGCGCCATGATGCCGCCCTCGCCGTCGTTGTCGGCGCGCATCGCCAGCAGCACGTAGGTGACCGTGACGATGATCATCACCGACCAGAACACCAGGGACACCACCCCGTACACGTTGTCCGTGCTGACCGGCACCGGGTGCGGGTCGCTCGGGTTGAACACCGTCTGGAGGGTGTAGATCGGGCTGGTCCCGATGTCGCCGAAGACCACGCCGAGAGCACCGATGACCACCGCGAGCCGCACCGTGTCACGCGTGCTCGCCCCACGCGCCTCGAGTGCCGGCGACTCGGACCCGTCGTCCGACGCGTTTTTCTGCCGGCGCTCGGCCATGGTGCTCCTCCTCGTGCGGGCCGCTGAGGCGCGGACCCGGGCATCGGGGCGGACGATACCGATCCCAATCGAATCGGCGAAGACGCCGAGTCGACACGATATTTGATTCTTTCCGTTGCTCATGCGAACAGGTGATTGTAGCCCCGTCGATTACCGGAAGGCTTGCCGGTCGACCTTCGGCCGTTGTCGCGTGACAATACTTGCTGGAATCAAGCCGGGGGCCAGCCTGGCCATACGATAAGGGCGTTCGTAGCGGCCGGTGGGGGGCAAGAATTCCGACAGTTGACGGCAGGTCTGAATGTCGGAGCGAATGCCGTGGGGCGTTCGGGGAGAGGGAGAGCATGGACAAGGCGGGGACCGCGATCCAGGATCCGGGCGTGGTGCCGGGGGAGCCGGAGCTACGGCGGTTGCTGGCCGGGCTGACGGCCGTACGCGACGGCGACTTCGGCACCCGGCTGCCGGAAGAGGCCGGCGGCCTGCTCGGTGAGATCGCGTCCGTGTTCAACGGCATGGTCGACCAGTTGTCGCTGTTCACCTCCGAGGTGACCCGTGTGGCACGCGAGGTCGGTACCGAGGGCACGCTGGGCGGTCAGGCCCAGGTACCCGGGGTTTCCGGAACATGGGCCGACCTGACCGACTCGGTCAACGCCATGGCCGGCAATCTGACCACCCAGGTGCGTGACATCGCCCAGGTGGCCACCGCCGTCGCCAAGGGGGATCTGTCGCAGAAGATCGACGTCGATGCCCGGGGCGAGATTCTGGAGTTGAAGAACACCATCAATACGATGGTCGATCAGCTTTCGGCGTTCGCGGACGAGGTCACGCGTGTGGCGCGGGAGGTGGGTACGGAGGGCAGGCTCGGCGGGCAGGCCGACGTCAAGGGCGTGCGGGGCACCTGGCGTGACCTGACCGACTCGGTGAACTTCATGGCGGGGAATCTGACCGGGCAGGTGCGCTCCATCGCCCAGGTGGCCACCGCCGTCGCCAAGGGGGATCTGTCGCAGAAGATCACCGTCGACGCCCGGGGCGAGATTCTGGAGTTGAAGAACACCATCAATACGATGGTCGATCAGCTTTCGGCGTTCGCGGACGAGGTCACGCGTGTGGCGCGGGAGGTGGGTACGGAGGGCAGGCTCGGCGGGCAGGCCGACGTCAAGGGCGTGCGGGGCACCTGGCGCGACCTCACCGACTCGGTGAACTTCATGGCGGACAACCTGACCGCCCAGGTCCGCTCCATCGCCGAGGTGACCACGGCGGTGGCACAGGGCGATCTGTCGCAGAAGATCCGCGTGGACGCGCGGGGCGAGATCCTGAAGTTGAAGGAGACCATCAACACGATGGTCGACCAACTGTCCTCCTTCGCCGACGAGGTCACCAGGGTGTCCCGTGAGGTGGGCACCGAGGGCAACCTCGGCGGCCAGGCCACCGTGCGCGGGGTGTCGGGCACTTGGAAGGACCTCACCGACAACGTCAACGTGATGGCCTCCAACCTGACCGGTCAGGTCCGCTCCATCGCCCAGGTGGCCACGGCCGTGGCCCGCGGCGACCTGTCGCAGAAGATCACTGTGGAGGCCAAGGGCGAGGTCGCCGCGCTGGCGGGGACGATCAACACCATGGTCGACACCCTGTCCGCCTTCGCGGACGAGGTGACCCGCGTGGCCCGGGAGGTCGGCACCGAGGGCCGCCTCGGAGGCCAGGCCCATGTGCCCAACGTCGCCGGCACGTGGAAGGACCTCACCGACAACGTCAACTCGATGGCGAACAACCTGACCGGGCAGGTCCGCAACATCGCGCTGGTGACCACGGCTGTCGCCAACGGCGACCTGTCCAAGAAGATCGACGTCGACGCGCGCGGCGAGATCCTGGAACTCAAGACCACCATCAACACGATGGTCGACCAACTCTCGTCGTTCGCCGCCGAGGTCACCCGCGTGGCCCGGGAGGTGGGCAGCGAGGGCCGGCTCGGCGGGCAGGCCGAGGTCGAGGGTGTCTCGGGTACCTGGAAGCGGCTCACCGAGAACGTGAACGAGCTGGCCGGCAACCTGACCCGGCAGGTGCGGGCGATCGCCGAGGTGGCCAGTGCCGTCGCCGAGGGCGACCTCACCCGGTCGATCACGGTGGACGCCTCCGGCGAGGTGGCCGAGCTCAAGGACAACATCAACGCGATGGTGGAGTCCCTGCGGGACACGACACAGGCGAACCAGGAACAGGACTGGCTGAAGTCCAACCTGGCCCGGGTGTCCTCCCTCATGCAGGGACACCGGGACCTGGACGTCGTCGCCGAACTCATCATGGACGAGCTGACGCCGCTGGTCTCCGCGCAGTACGGGGCGTTCTACCTGACCGAGGAGACCGGCACCGGCGTGGAGCTGCGGCTCATCGGCTCCTACGGCGCTCCCGCCGACGGCGACCGCCTCGAGCGCGTTCCCCTCGGCCACACCCTGATCGGCCAGGCGGCACGCAACCGCCGCACCATCACCGTGGACGAACTCCCGGCCGACTACGTGACCATCTCGTCCGGGCTCGGCAGGACGACTCCGACCTCGCTGACGGTGCTGCCCCTCACCGTCGAGGAACAGGTGCTCGGCGTCATCGAGCTGGCCTCGGTCACCCGGTTCACCCAGATCCACCAGGACTTCCTGGGGCAACTGCGGGAGACCATCGGCGTCAACGTCAACACCATCCTCGCCAACGCCCGCACCGACGAACTGCTCGGCGAGTCCCAGCGACTGGCCGAGGAACTGCGCGTCCGCTCCGACGAGTTGCAGGTCCGCCAGGGCGAGCTGCAGCGGTCCAACGCGGAGCTGGAGGAGAAGGCCACCCTGCTGGCCACGCAGAACCGGGACATCGAGGCGAAGAACCTGCAGATCGAACAGGCCCGCCAAGAGCTGGAG
>NZ_JBHUQX010000321.1:0-11174 GCF_042674225.1 Streptomyces sp. NPDC056948 | reverse complement strand
GTGCTGGGAGTCGAAGTCCGGGTCCGGTTCCCGGGCCGCGCCGCCGAAGGCGAGCGGCCGGCGCAGCGCCGAGGGCAGCGGCTGCCACACGTCGCGGATGCGCATGCGCAGTCCGGGGACGCGGGCGGCGCGGGCCGCGAGCAGGTCGGCGGCGTGGGCGCCCGCGGCCGGCGAGTGGGCCGGGAAGATCCCGAGCGCCCCTAGGTGCATCGGGTGCTCGGCGGACTCGAGGTTCCAGAACGCCAGGTCGAGAGGAGCGAGCAGGTCAGCAGTCAAGGGCTTGCCTCGCGTCGACGACGGGGTGGGTCAGCAGTCAACCGCCCCCAGCCGATTACGGTCAAGTACGATCAGGCTACGTACAGTTAACAGCAGATTAAGTCCCGCCCCGGCGAGAGGGGCGGGACTTATGGTGCATGTGCCGTCAGTCCAGCACAGGTTGCGGCGCCGGGCACCCGGTGGGAGTCACCCGGGAGGCGTCACGGATCAACGCCTGATGCGCCGCTTTGAGTCGGGCCGTGTCCGGTTTCAGGACGGCTCGGTCGTAGGTGAGGAAGCCGTTCAGCTCACCCTCGACGTCCGCGATCTGGGTGTATACGGCACCGTTGCTGCCCTTGCAGACCAGGGCCCGGACCTCGTCGAGCTTGGTCAGATAGTCCTCGGTGTAGGTGGCCGGGTCGACGTCGACGTACGACTGCTGCACCGACCAGGCATGGCCGGGCACCGCAAGGCCCAGGCCGCCGTACTCGCCGCTGACCAGGGCACGCTCGCCGTCCGGGCGTGGTGGCAGCGCCGGGCTGGGATAGCCGTGCTCGTCCATGAGGTCGCCGGTGCCGCCGTCGGCGCCGAGGTTCAGCCCGGACTGGCCGTTGACCAGCCGGGTGGGGTCCCACGCCTTGGCCTGCTCGGCGACCCGGCCCACGTCGTACTGGCCCCAGCCCTCGTTGAAGGTCACCCACATGACGACCGACGGGCTGCTGATGTGCTCGTCGATCATCTCCTTCATCTCGCGCTCGTACCGCGCGCGGGAGGACGCGCTCGGGTTCACCCCGGCCGTCATCGCGGGCATGTCCTGCCACACCAGCAGCCCGAGCCGGTCGGCCCAGTAGAACCAGCGGTCCGGCTCGACCTTGATGTGCTTGCGGACCGAATTGAAGCCGAGCTGCTTGTGCGCCTTCAGGTCGTAGGCCAGGGCCTCGTCGGTGGGCGCGGTGTGCAGTCCGTCCGGCCAGAAGCCCTGGTCGAGGGTGGCCATCATGAAGACCGGCTCGCCGTTGAGGACCGTGCGCGGCACGCCGTTCACCTTCTCGACGGCGATCGAGCGCATCCCGAAGTAGCTGCCGACCCGGTCGGCCCCGACCTTCACCTTCAGGCCGTAGAGGAACGGGTCGTCGGGTGACCACAGGTGCGGGTCGTGGACGGTCAGGGTCAGCGGCCGGCCGGTGCGGCCGCTCGCCGTGGCCACCTTGCGCTTCCCGTCGTACGCCGTCGCCGTGATCGGTACGCCGTCCCGGACGCCCCGGGCCTCCACGGTCAGCTTCTCGCCCGCCACGTCCGGGGTGAGCTTGAGGGAGTCCGCGTGGTCGCGGGCCACCGGCTCCATCCAGACCGTCTGCCAGATGCCGGAGGACGGGGTGTACCAGATGCCGCTGGGGTCCAGGCGCTGCTTGCCGAGCGGCGGGTTCTCGCCGGATGCCGCGTCGGTGGGGTCGTAGACGCCGACGATCAGTTCCTGGGTGCGGCCGGGCTTCAGCGCGTCGGTGATGTCGGCGCCGAACTTGTCGTAGCCGCCCTCGTGCCTGGCGACCTCGGTGCCGTTGACGTACACCTCCGAGCGCCAGTCGACGCCGCCGAAGTTGAGCTTGAGCCGCTTGCCGGAGCCGATGTCCCAGTCGCGCGGGACCGTGAAGGTGCGCCGGTACCACATGCGGTCCTCGTGCCGTTCGATGCCGGAGAGCTGGGACTCCACCGGGTACGGGACGAGGATGCGCTCCTTCAGGGTCTTGCCGACGGGCGGCTGCTCGCCGGGCTCGGCGGCGGCGAACTGCCAGCGGCCGTTGAGGCCCTGCCAGGCGTCCCGGGTGAGCTGCGGGCGCGGGTACTCGGGGTGGGCGTTGTCCGGCCCGACCTCGTCGGCCCAGCGGGTGCTCAACTGGTGCGTCGAGCGGTTGGGGCCGCTGCTCCAGAACTCCTTGACAACGTTGCCGTCGGTGTTGGAGAGGCCGCCCCGACCGTCGTAGCGGATGTCGGCGGTACCCCGGGCCGTGCCGGTCTTGTTGCCGACGACCGGCTCGTCGAGGGCGACCAGGAGGGACGTGGGGTCGGACGGGTCCGGTCGCGCCGCGCCCAGGGGCCACTCGGCGCCGCCGATCACCGCCTTGAGGTGGTCGGTGAAGCCCGCCGGGGGTGCGGCCAGGGGCTGGGCGAAGTCGAGCTTGAGCGTGCGGCCGGTGGCCTGGACCGTGGCCGCGAGGGCTCCGTCGTAGTCGAAGCCTTCGGGGAGGCGGAAGGCCGACTGCGGGACCGGCTCCTTGGCGCCGCCGGGAGGGGTCCAGCGGAGGTGGAGGTTGGAGCCGCCGTAGTGCTCGAAGTACTCGACCTTGATGTCGTAGGCCTTGCCCGCGGTCAGGTCGACGGGCCGGCCGGTCTGTTCGCGGTCCCAGTCGTCCACCCAGTGGTCGATGACGGGCTTTCCGTCGATCCACAGGCGGAAGCCGTTGTCTCCGATGACCGAGAACGCGTGGGGGCCGGTCTTCTCCGGCACGATCTTTCCGGTCCAGCGGACGCTGACGTCATCGGACTGTCCGGTGGTGAAGTTCAGGCGCGGCTCCAGGTTGTCGAAGTCGAGGTCCTGGTCGAAGGTCGTCGCCTTGAGGGTGTGGAAGTCGAAGGCGCCGGGGGCGGAGTGGGTGAAGTACTCGCCCTTGAGGCCGTGGATCTCTGCGGGGTCGTCCGCCACGGCTGGGGCCGCGGTCAGGCCGGTGAGGCCCAGGAGCGCGGCGAGCAGTAACGCGAGCCGGTTTCTGAGGGGTCCGGTACGCACGGAACCTCCGTTTACAACGATGTCATGTGCGGGCGCAGGCATGACAACACGGATTCCGCTCTTCGTCCAGAGGCAGGACAAAGTCCCCTGCCAGGCCCCGTCAGGTGACCAACTGCCCCTTCCCCAGGGCGATGACGCCGCCCTTGGACACCGTGTACAGCTCGGCGTCCCGTTCCGGGTTGACGCCGATCGTCGCGCCCGGCGGCACCTGGACGTTCTTGTCGAGGACGGCGCCACGCACCACCGCACCGCGGCCGATGTGCACGTTGTCGTGCAGCACGGAGCCCTGCACCACCGCCCCCGGGTCCACCACGACACCCGGCGACAGCACGGACCGCGTGACCTGGCCGCGCACCAGGCAGCCCGCGCTGATGATGGACTCGCTGGCGATGCCGCCGGCGTTGAAGCGGGCCGGCGAGAGCTGGTACGAGTGCGTGTAGATCGGCCAGTCGCGGTTGTACAGGTTGAACGCGGGACGCTCGGCGATCAGGTCCATATGGGCCTCGTAGTAGGCGTCCAGCGTGCCGACGTCCCGCCAGTAGCCCTGGTCGCGGGTGGTCTCGCCGGGCACGTGGTTGGCGCTGAAGTCGTACAGCGCCGCCTCACCACGGTCGGTGAGCTGGGGCAGGATCGAGCCGCCCATGTCGTGCACGGAGGCCTCGTCCTCCGCGTCCCGCCTCAGCGCCTCGATGAGGGACTTGGTGGTGAAGATGTAGTTGCCCATGGAGGCGAAGACCATCTCGGGGTCGTCCGGCAGACCGGGCGGATCCGTCGGCTTCTCCAGGAAGCGCTCCACCGTCTGGCCGTCCGAGCCCGGCGTGATCACGCCGAACGACGAGGACTCGGTGCGCGGCACCCGGATCCCGGCCACCGTCACGCCCGCGCCGCTGTCGATGTGCTGGGCGAGCATCTGGCGGGGGTCCATGCGGTAGACGTGATCGGCGCCGAAGACGGCGACGTACTCGGGGCGCTCGTCGTAGATCAGGTTCAGCGACTGCAGGATCGCGTCGGCGCTGCCCAGGTACCAGCGCGGGCCGAGGCGCTGCTGGGCGGGCACGGGCGTGACGTAGTTCCCGAGCAGGTTGGACATCCGCCAGGTGGTGGTGATGTGCCGGTCCAGCGAGTGCGACTTGTACTGCGTCAGGACGCAGATGCGCAGGACGTCGCCGTTGACGAGGTTGGACAGCACGAAGTCGACCAGGCGGTAGGTGCCGCCGAAGGTGACCGCGGGTTTGGCACGGTCCGCCGTCAGGGGCATCAGGCGTTTGCCCTCGCCGCCCGCCAGCACGATTCCCAGGACCGAAGGACCACCACGACGCATGGCCGCTCCCCTCACGCCGATTTTCCGATGCCTGCCCCTGAGCGGGACGCGCTAAGCCTGTTTCAGGATCTCCTCGTAGAGCCGGACCGTGCGGCGGGCCACCGCGTCCCAGCCGAACTCGCCGACCGCCCGCTCCCGCCCGGCCTCGCCCATCCGCCGGGCGGTCTCCGGGTCGCCCAGGACGGTGTCCATGGCCCGGGCGAGACCCGCCTCGAAGTCGTCGCCCGCCGGGACGAGCAGGCCGGTCCTGCCGTCGTCCACGACCTCGGGGATGCCGCCGACCGCCGAGGCCACCACGGGCGTGCCGCAGGCCATCGCCTCCAGGTTCACGATGCCGAGCGGCTCGTACGCCGAGGGGCAGACGAACAGGGCGGCGTGCGTGAGGAGCTGGATCACCTCCGGGCGCGGCAGCATCCTCGGAATCCAGAACACGCCGTCGCGGACCCGGCTCAGCTCCCCGAACAGCTCGCGGAACTCCTGGTCGATCTCCGGCGTGTCCGGTGCTCCCGCGCACAGCACGACCTGCGCGGCCGGATCGATGTCCCGCACCGCGCGCAGCAGGTGGGGCACGCCCTTCTGCCGGGTGATACGGCCGACGAACAGGACGTACGGACGGGAGCGGTCGAGTCCGATCCGGTCCAGGGCGTCCGTGCCGTGGTCGGGCCGGTACAGGCTGGTGTCGATGCCGTTGTGCACGACGTGGACCCGCTCCGGGTCCAGTGCGGGGTAGCAGCCCAGGATGTCCTCGCGCATGGCCCCGGACACGGCGATCACCGCGTCGGCCGCCTCGATCGCGGTGCGTTCGCCCCAGCCGGACAGCTCGTAGCCGCCGCCGAGCTGCTCGGCCTTCCAGGGGCGCAGGGGCTCCAGGGAGTGGGCGGTCATCACGTGCGGGATGCCGTACAGCAGCTTGGCGAGGTGGCCGCCGAGGTTGGCGTACCAGGTGTGGGAGTGGACCAGCTCGCGGCCTTCCAGGGCGGCGGCCATGGCGAGGTCCACGGAGAAGGTGCGCAGCGCGTCGTTGGCGCCGTCGAGCGTGGACCAGGGCCGGTGCCGACGCACGCCGTCGGCGCGGCCCTCGCCCCAGCAGTGCACGTCCAGGTCGACCAGGGCTCTGAGCTCCCGGGCGAGGAACTCCACATGGACGCCCGCTCCGCCGTACACATCCGGCGGGTACTCCCGGGTCAGCAGTCCCACTCGCACCCGCAACTCCCTGCTCTCAGCGGCCGTTCCCTTTCATGGTCACCCAGATGGGGCGTGTGGGGAAGAGCGAGGCGGCGTCGTGAAGCAACAGTCGCCGCAGACGCCCCCGCCGGGCACCCGGTAGTACAGACAGCAGCTACGGCGCCGGAAGGCGGTGCCGGTGAGGGTCCCGGAGCCTGCGAGCAGGGGGTGCGCGAGGAGTTCGGCGGCCAGGGAGCGGGCCCGGGCGGCGGTGTCCGTGCGGTTGTGCCGCCGGGCCCAGCGGTCGAGTTCGCGGGCGGCGCCCGCCAGCGCGGAGGCGGCGTTCCCGCGCAGCAGGCCGGGAGCGAGGCGGTAGCGGGCGCGCAGGGCCGCCGCCAGGGGTTCGAGGTGGCCGTGCAGGACGGTGTCCGCGACGGTCGCCGCGTCCCCGGGGAGCGGCCGTACGTCCGAGAGCCACAGGTCGTCGGGGGCGCTGCCGTCGGCGTCCCAGTGCAACAACCGGGCGTCGAGGTCGGGGACGCTGCCGTGGAGGACGGCGCAGCCCAGCGCGACGGACCACAGCCGGGCCGCGAGGCCCAGGTGGGCCACGGACGCCCCGACGCGCAACTCCGGGGCGTGCAGGGCGCCGGCCACCTTGTGGACGCGAAAAATCAGGGGATTTCCGTACACGTCCGGTGACGTTTCACGGTAGGCCTGTGCGAGAGTGGGAAGTGGCCTGGCCGCCGCTCCTTCCGTGCGCAGCACGAAGAAGCCGCCGAGCGGGCGGAGCGCGGCGAGGTCGGGGTCGAGGTCCACGAAGACCAGTAGTACCAAGGCCCCTAGGGGATGCGACCCGGTGGCCCCCGACCGTGGCCGCCCACCTTGGGGATGACGGTGCTCCCCTCGTACTCCATCGGCAGTAGGACCCAATGAGTGCTCAGGGACGACGACGGGAAGACCTGGACACGGCAGGGTGTTGGTCATGAAAGACCACCTTTCGCCGCGCCGGGCTGAGCGCCCCCGCCTGACGCAGAGGAGCAGCCGATGAGCGCCCTCGCGTTGTCCGTCCTGCTGTCCCTCGTCTCCGCCGTCGCGTACGCGGGCGGGGCGATCGTGCAGGAGCGGGTGGCGGAGTCCTCGCCTGGCGAGCAGTACGCGCCGCTGCGCCGGCCGGGCTGGTGGGCGGCGGTCGGGCTCAACGGTCTCGGCGGTCTGCTGCACGTGGTGGCGCTGGCGTACGGTCCGCTGAGCCTGGTGCAGCCGCTGGGCGCGCTGACCATCGTGGTGGCCCTGCCGATGGCGGCGCTGTTCGTCGGCCGCAAGGCGGGTGCCACGGCCTGGCGGGGCGCGATCATGGCGACGGTGGGGCTCGCCGGTCTGCTGTCCCTGGTCGCCGCGTCGGACGCGCGGTCGCTGGACACGGCCCAGCGGGTGGCCGTGGCCGTCGTCACCGCCGGTGCGGTCGTGACGCTGATGATCGCCGCCCGGGCCGCGCACCGGCACCCGGCGGTCCGCAGCATGCTGCTGGCGACGGCGTCCGGTATCGCGTTCGGTATGTCCTCGGTGTTCACCAAGACCGTCGCGGTCGACTGGACCGGCGGTGTGTCGGCGGCCGACGTGCCCTCGCTCGCCGTGATCGGCGTCCTCGCCACGGCCGGCATGCTGCTGTCGCAGGCCGCGTACCGGGGCGCCGGCCTCACGGCCCCGCTGGCCACGCTGACGGTCGTGAACCCGGTGGTGGCGGCCGCGGTCGGCATCACGATGTTCGGAGAAACCTTCCGCTACGGCACGACGGGCACGGCGCTCGCCCTGAGCTGTGGCGTGGTGGCGGCGGGCGGTCTGATCCTGCTGACGACGGAACGGCTCGCGCAGGCCCAGCCGCAGAGCACGGGGACGGGGCTGGAGGTCGCCGGTACGGGCCTGGTTCCGGTCGACACGGGCCTCGGGACGTCGAGGACGGTGCCCGAGCCCGCCCGGAGCGGACGGTGCCGGCCCGAGCCGGTGGGTGCCGGGTCCACGGGCACGGGCGATCCGGCCGGGACGGTGGGCAGCCTGCCCGGAAGCAGGAACGCGCTGCGGGAGACGGTGAGGGCGTCGCCGGTCGGCGTGGGCACCCTGTCCGGGGCGGTGAACGCCTCGCCGGAGCCCCGGAGCACGCTGCCCGGCGCACTGCCCGAGACCGTGAGGGCGTCGCCCGTCGGCGAGGGCGCCCTGGCCGGGGCGTCGAGTGCCTCGCCGGAGCCCCGGAGCGCACTGCCCGAGATCGGCGTCCTGCCCGAGACCGTGGGCGCGCCGCCCACTGCCGTGGGTGTGCTGCCCAAGACGCTGGGCGTCGGGGCGGTGAGCGCGGGGGCAGGGGATCGTGGCGCGGCCGGTCGCGGCCGGTCCGGGGACGAACCGGTGTCCGTGCCCCGGCGCCTGGCCGCCGAGGAGCCCGAGGCCTCCCCGGACGTCCCGTACGAGAGCGGGGAACCGCCGGTTTCCTCAGACCCCGACCGCCGCCCGCTCTCCTACGTGCCCTTCTACGGCATCCCGTACGTCCCGCTACCCACGGTCGACCGGCACCGCGCGCGCGTCAGATCGTGACGCCGCCGGCCCTGAGATAGGCCACCGGGTCGACGTCCGAACCGAAACCGGGCCCCGTCCGCACCTCGAAGTGCAGATGCGGGCCCGAGCTGTTGCCGGTGGAGCCGGAGCGGCCGATGCGCTGGCCGGCGGTCACCGTCTGCCCGTCCCGCACGGAGATCGCCGACAGGTGGGCGTACTGGCTGTAGCGGCCGTCGCCGTGCCGGACCACGACCTGGTAGCCGAACGAGCCGCCCCAGCCCGCGCTGACGACGCTGCCCGCCGCGACCGACCTGATGGACGTGCCCGTGGGCACGGGGAAGTCGACGCCGGTGTGGTAGCCCTTCGACCAGGACGAGCCCGCCTTGCGGTAGGGCGTTCCCAGGGAGCCGCTGACGGGGGCGACGAGGCCCTGCCGGGCGGTCGACCGTCCGGCGCGGTCCTTGTTCTCGTCCTTGGAGCGCTCCTTGACGTGTTCCTTCGCGCGGTCCGGCTTCTTGGGCGACGGCTTGGCCGACGGGGCCGGTTTGGCCGAAGGGGCCGGCTTGGCCGCGGGGCGCGTCTTCGTGGCGCCCTCACCCTGCAGCGCGAGCCGCTGACCGGGCACGATCAGGTCGGGGTCGGCTCCTATGGCCGAACGGTTGGCGGCGTACAGCCCCCGCCAGCCGCCCCGGACCTCCTGGTCGGACGCGATACCGGAGAGGGTGTCGCCGCGGAGCACGGTGTACATCTCGGCGTTGCCCGCCCGGGACTGCGGCGTGGACTGCGGCCGCACGTCCTCGATGGAGGTTCTGGGCTTCTTCCGCACGTCCTTCTTGCCGTCCTTCTTCGTGCTCTCGGAGGCCGGCCGGATGTCGGGCTCGCCTCCGCCCCGGGTCAGTCCGGCCCGTTCCGAGCAGACCGGCCAGGCGCCCGGGCCCTGCCCGTCGAGCACCTTCTCGGCGACGGCGATCTGCTGGTCCTTGGTGGCCAGGTCCGCGCGCACCGCGTAGGTCCGGCCGCCGTACGCCTCCCAGGTGGACTGGGTGAACTGCAGACCACCGTAGAACCCGTTGCCGGTGTTGATGCTCCAGTTGCTGGTGGACTCGCAGGCGGCGACCTTGTTCCAGGTGTCGACGTCCGCCGCGTGGGCGGCGCCGGTGCCCATGAACGGCAGTGCCATGCCCGCGCCACCCGCCGTGACGGTGAGTGAGGCGCGGTTGATCCTGTTCGGCTGATACCGGCGGTGCCGGCCGCGTACGGCCATCGATTGCCCCCCTAGACATGCGTCAGGAGGGGCAAAAGTAAGCGCTGCGAACCGGCCAGAACAAGACGGCTATCAGCCGCCCGGGTGCCCAAATGGCCGGTATGAGGCCCCTGTTGCGCGACGTGCGCCACGGCAGTGCACCGTGTACGCCACCCGGTGCGCGTGTGCGACGTGCGCGGGGACGCGTACATCGGCTGAGTGCGACGGGGCTTTCGTGCGTATCACGCTGCGCGACGTCGTACGACCCGCGCGTGCGGACGCAGTAGCGGCACGTCAGGATGGTCGACGGGGGCATGCTGGTGGACACCACCCGCAGCACCGATACCGAGGTCTTTAGGAGCCAACCGAATGAGCAGTACAGCGCAGATCGGCGTCACGGGTCTCGCGGTCATGGGCCGCAACCTCGCCCGCAACTTCGCCCGCAACGGCTACGCGGTGGCGGTGCACAACCGGACGCCCGCGCGCACGCGCGCCCTGGTCGAGGAGTTCGGCGGTGAGGGGGAGTTCGTCGCGTGCGAGAGCGCGAAGGAGTTCGTCGCGGCGCTGGAGCGGCCGCGGCGCCTGGTCGTGATGGTGAAGGCCGGTGACCCGACGGACGCGGTGATCCAGGAGTTCGCCCCCCTGCTGGAGCCCGGCGACATGATCATCGACGGCGGCAACGCGCACTTCGCGGACACCCGGCGCCGGGAGCGCGAGCTGCGCGAGCAGGGCATCCACTTCGTCGGCATGGGCGTCTCCGGCGGCGAGGAGGGCGCGCTCAACGGGCCGAGCATCATGCCGGGCGGCCCGAAGGAGTCGTACGACTCGCTGGGTCCGATGCTGGAGAAGATCTCGGCGAAGGCGGCCGACGGTTCGCCGTGTGTCTCCCACGTCGGTCCGGACGGTGCCGGGCACTTCGTGAAGATGGTGCACAACGGCATCGAGTACGCGGACATGCAGCTCATCGGCGAGGCGTACCAGCTGCTGCGCGATGTCGCCGGTTACTCCCCCGCCCAGATCGCGGAGATCTTCCGCACCTGGAACCAGGGCCGCCTCGACTCCTACCTGATCGAGATCACGGCCGAGGTGCTGTCGCACGTCGACGCGGAGACGGGCAAGCCGTTCGTGGACGTGGTGGTGGACCAGGCCGAGCAGAAGGGCACCGGCCGCTGGACGGTCCAGATCGCCCTCGACCTGGGCGTTCCGGTATCCGGCATCGCGGAGGCCGTCTTCGCCCGCTCCCTCTCCGGCCACGCGGCGCTGCGGGAGGCCTCGCGCGGGCTGGCCGGCCCGACGGCACGGGCGCTCAGCGAGTCGGAGGCGCAGGCCTTCGCCGACCGGGTGGAGCAGGCGCTGTACGCGTCGAAGATCGTGTCGTACACGCAGGGCTTCCACGAGATCGACGCGGCCCGCGACGAGTACGGCTGGGACATCGACCTCGGCGCGGTCTCCGCGCTGTGGCGTGGCGGCTGCATCATCCGCGCGGCCTTCCTGGACCGGATCCGCTCCGCCTACGACACCCGGCCGGACCTGCCGAGCCTGCTGTCGGACGCGACGTTCGCGCAGGAGATCGGGGACGCCCAGGACGACTGGCGCGAGGTGCTGATCGCCGCGACCCGCGAGGGCGTGCCGACCCCCGGCTTCGCCGCGGCCCTCGCCTACTACGACGCCCTGCGCGCGGAGCGGCTGCCGGCGGCGCTGACGCAGGGGCAGCGGGACTACTTCGGTGCGCACACGTACCGCAGGGTGGACCGGGACGGCTCGTTCCACACGCTGTGGGGCGGGGACCGGTCGGAGGTCTCCGCGTAGGCGCTCGCCGCTGAAGGAACGGTGAGGGGCCGGTGGACAGCTGCGTTGGC
>NZ_JBHUQX010000320.1:0-11183 GCF_042674225.1 Streptomyces sp. NPDC056948 | reverse complement strand
CTCCTCGGTCGCCGGCGCACTGCCCGGGGCGGTGGCGCCGGTGCCGTCGGTCGGTGCCGACCGCTCGGGCAGCGGCGGGGAGTCGACCTGCCCGGCCGGCGGGGCGTCCTTCTGGCCCGGTACCGGCAGCCAGGGCGCCTGGGAGTTGCCCGACATCAGTGTGGCGACGATGACGACGGCGTAGACCCCGCAGGCCAGCGCGACGGCCATGCCGATCCGGCGGAAGCGGCGGCTGCGGCGGCCGGACTCGTCGACGAAGACGGGCGAGTCGGCGGCGGCTTCGGAGCCCGCGCCGGGGCCTTCCTTGACCTGCCGGAGGAACCCGTCCCCGAGCTGGACGGCGTCGAGCTGGACGGTGACCTCGTGCGGGTCGTGGCTGTGCCCGGCCGGGTCCTCGGTGTCCCCGGCGCAGTCGCGGCCGTGCCCGGACGGGACGGCTTCCCCGGGCTCCTGCCAGGGGTCGCGGACGGTGGTCCGGGCCCCGGGATCCGGGACGAACGAGTCGGCCTCGCCGTCGCTCTGCCGGGGGATGCCGCGCAGTATCTCCGTCCCGGCGGGCAGCCGGTGGCCGGTCCCCTGGAGGTCGCTCCCGGCGAAGAGCTGTGTGGCTCTGCGGTCCCGGACTCTGCCGTCCGTGGGGAGTTCACCGGTCACCGCCGCGGCCTCGGGCCACTCTGGTTGGGCGTCTTCTCGCCAATTTTTCACGCGCACGCACTTCCCCCCACGGGATGGTTCAGGTGCGCTGACGACCTGAGCACCCGTCGTCGGACCGGGCCCCCTCACCCGTCCGAGCGCCCCCCATTACCACACCGTGCTCAGGCGTTGAATGTAGCGCACGCGGAGGTTCCGTGTGGACCGCGTACCGAATCGTGTCAGTCGCGAGACGCCATGCGGACATCGTCCCCGGCCGGAATCCAGGCCCCGGCGGGCCTGTCCAGCCACCCCTCCTCCGCCGCGAGCCGGGCCGCCGCCCGTCGCAGCGCGTCGAACGCGGGGTGGGTCAGGCCCTTGCGCCACACCAGCGACACGGGAGACAGCGGAACGGGATCGACCAGGGGCCGCGACACCATCGACGGCAGGGCCGGAAACCCCACAACGGCCAGGACCGGGTGGCGGGTTCTGGCCATGATCCGCTGGAACTCCTCCTCGCCCACGGCCAGCGGTGCGGGGGGCGCGATCTCGATGCCCCGCCCCTCGAAGAGCTGCCGCGCGAGGCCGGTCCACTCCGGTGTGCGCGGATTGCCGGCCCCCGCGTAGACGGTCTCGCCGGCCAGCTCGGCGAGCGGCACCACCTCCAGCGCGGCCAGCGGGTGGTCCTCCGGCAGCACGACCGCCATCGGCTCGTAGCGCACGGGCTGCTGGTCGAGCCCGGCCCGCAGCGCCGGGTCCAGCCCGTCGAACCGTCCGAACGACGCGTCCAGCCGCCCGGCGAGCAACTCCCCGGCGGCTCCGGTCAGGCCGCTCTCGTACCGGGCCATCAGCTCGTGCCCGGGGGCGAGTTCCCGCGCCCGGTGCAGCACGCGGCGTGGTGTGACCAGGCCCGGGGAGTTGAGGTCCACCAGCAGGGGCCGGGCCTGGTCGAAGGCGGCGAGCAGCTCGTCCTGCGCCCGCAGCACGCGACGGGCGTAGGGCAGCAGCCGCTCTCCCTCGGGCGTGAGCGTCACCTGCCGGGTGGTCCGCACGAACAGCTCGGCGCCCAGCTCCCGCTCCAGCCGCCGCACATCCCGGCTGAGTGCCTGCTGCGCCACGTGCAGCCGCGCCGCGGCACGGGTGAAGTGCAGTTCCTCGGCGACGGTGACGAAGGCACGCAGCAGACGGGGGTCGGGGTGGGCGGGCATGCGGTGAACCTACAGCGGGGAGCGGCGCGGTGACGCCGCTCCCCGACAGCGCGGGGGGCTCAGGAGCCGGCGGCCCGCCCGGGAGCCTCGCCCTGCCCCGTCCCCTCGCCGGCGTCGGCGCCGGGCACGTCCCGCGGCCCGGACTGGCCCAGGCGGTGCCGGGGCACCGAGCGCAGGGGCGGGCGGGTCAGGGTGATCTGGCGGACGACCTGCTGGAAGCACGCCAGGGCCGCCACGCCCGGCAGGGCTGCCGCCGCGGTGCCGAGCACGGTCCTCGGCGCCTGAACGACACAGAGCAGTACGGCGACGCAGGAGAAGACCAGGACCACGCACCAGGAGTGCACGGCACGGCGCTGGTGGAGCGCGGCCCGCAGTACGGACAGGGAGGCCACCAGCCAGGGCCCGTACACCAGCAGGGGCCACCAGCTACCGAAGCTCTTCCCCTCGGGGGACACGCCGACCAGGCGCAGGGGGTCGTAGGCGACCATGCCTCCCAGGAGGCTCACCGCGGAGGCGATGACGGCCGCCAGGGCGGCGACGAAGAAGCTGGTGGTGCGGAGCAGGCCGGGTCTCTTGCGGGTGCGGACCTTGCGGTGGCGCCGGTGGAAGTCCCGCACGGGCGGCAGTTCCTCGGTGATGTCCTGGAGCCGCCTCATGTGGGCGCCCGAAGCGACCGGTGCCGAGACCGGTGCCGGGGCCGGTGGCGGCTCCGGGTCCGGGTCCGCCTCCGTCACCTCGTCACGAGGGGCGGGAACCCTCGCCGCCTGTTGCCCCAGGGCCTCCTCGAGGATGAACGCCAGTTCCTCGGCCGGATCCCAGGTCGGGTCCGGTGGTGTCAGAGGGGTGAAGAATTCCCGGGATGGAGCCCGGTGCCGGCCGCTGCCTTCGATTTTATTGTCATACATGGCGTGGCCCGACTATTCCGCAAGCGCGAATGCGGGCCATTCCGTCGCACTGATCCACCGTCGCGCAAGATCCTTTTCCAGCGCGCTCATGGCGTCGATGAAATCACGCAGAACCGGCTCGGTCACCTGCAGCGTGACCGGGCAACCGCCGTTGGTGAGCGTGCCGTTGACGGTGGCCGACGAGTGCGCCGGAGCGGGAATGTATGTGTACGGGCCGAGCGTTACCGCCCAACCATTGTTCCTGGTCGCCTCGGTCATGTACCGACTAACCGTCGGCCCTCTGCGGCGGATGCGCGGCAAACGAGTGAAGGATTTCCCGGTTGAGCATCTTTTCCATGCGTCAATAGAAGCATTAGGACTCTCCATATCTCTGTATGAAGAAATGCGGCGCGGTCCTACAACCCAGGTGCGTGAGTCCGTACGGAACAGGTGTTGGACCGCTTGATCACCGCCGGGCGACGGTGGGGGCATGCCGCACCTCACCCCGTACCGCCGCCTCTTCCGCCTGCCGGGCGCCCGCGCGTTCACCGCCGGGAACCTGATCGCCCGGCTGCCGATGGGCATGTTCAGCGTCAGCGCGGTCGTGATGATCGCCGGGACGCGGGGCTCGTACGCCCTGGCCGGTGCGGTCACGGCGACGGGGCTCGCGGCGACCGCGGCGGTCGCGCCGTGGACCGCGCGGCTCGTCGACCGGCACGGCCAGGCCCGGGTGGCCCTGCCCGCCACGGTGATCGCCGTCCTCGGTTCCCTCGCGCTGCTGCTGTGCGTGCGCCACGACGCCCCGGACTGGACCCTGTTCGCCTCCTACGCGGCCACCGCCACGACCCCCAACACCGGCGGCATGTCCCGGGCCCGCTGGGCACATCTGCTGGCCGGCGATCCGAAGGGCCTGCACACCGCCCACTCCTTCGAGCAGGCAGCGGACGAACTGTGCTTCATGCTGGGCCCGGTGCTCGCGGCCTTCCTGTGCGGGACGTTCTTCCCGGAGGCGGGCACGCTCGTCGGCGCGGTGCTGCTGCTGACGGGGATGCTCCTGTTCACGACCCGGCGTGCGACGGAGCCGCCGGTCCGCGAGCGCATACCCGCGAAGGCGCCGCTGCGCGCCCCCGGCATGCCCCCGCTGCTCGCGGTCTGTCTGGCGATGGGCGGGATCTTCGGCTCGACGGAGGTCGTCACACTCGCGTTCGCGGACACCCAGGGGCAGCAGTCGGCGGCCGGTGCCGTGCTCGCGCTCCAGGCGGCCGGTTCCTGCGCGGCGGGCCTGCTGTTCGGCGCCGCGAAGCCCACCGGGCCGGCCGCGGCACGTCTGCCGTGGTGCGTGGCCGCGATGGCGGCGCTGCTGACCCTGCCGCTGCTCGCGGCCGTCCTCACCGGCTCCCTGCTGTTCCTCGGGGGCGCCCTGCTGGTCGCCGGGATGGCGACGGCCCCGACGATGGTCACCACCATGACGCTGGTCCAGCAGCGCACCCCCGAGGGCCGGCTGAACGAGGGCATGACCCTAGCGGTGACCGGCCTGCTGGGCGGCATCGCCGGTGGCGGCGCACTCGGTGGCTGGACGGCGGAGCATGTGTCGGCGACGGCCGGATACGGCATCCCGGTGACGGCGGCAGCCCTGGCGTTGTCGCTGTTCGGGGCGTCGAATCGCTTCACCAATCGCCTCACAGCCCATTGACGCCCTCACGCGCCCCGCATACGTTCGACTGTCGAAGCGCTTCGACATTCTGCGCCGGGAAGTTAGGGACCCCCCACATGAAGTTCACCGACGGCTACTGGCTCCTGCGTGAGGGCGTCACCGCGGCGCACCCGGCCGAGGTCCTCGACGTCACCGAGTCGGACAACGCGCTGGAGTTCCACGCGCCGACCCGGCCCGTCCGCTCCCGCGGCGACCTGATGACGGGCCCCGTCCTGACACTCCGCGCCCACACCCCCATGCCCGACGTCATCGGCCTGACGATGACGCACTTCGCGGGCGGGCAGCCCCGCGGCCCGGAGTTCGAGCTCGCCGACTCCCGGCCGGCCGCGCGGATCGCGTACGACGACGAGCACACGACTCTGACCTCGGGCGAGCTGTCGGTCCGGGTGGCCCGCGGCGGCCCCTGGCACGTCGAGTTCGCCGCGCGCGGCCGCACGCTCACCAGCAGCGGCCACAAGAGCATGGGCATCATGCGGGACGCGACCGGCGCCCACCACCTGCGCGAACAACTGGTGCTCCAGGTCGGCACCGCCGTCTACGGCCTCGGTGAGCGCTTCGGCCCGCTGGTGAAGAACGGGCAGGTCGTCGACATCTGGCAGGCCGACGGCGGCACGTGCAGCGAACAGGCCTACAAGAACGTGCCCTTCTACCTCACGGACGCGGGCTACGGCGTCTTCGTCGACCACCCGGGCCAGGTGTCCTTCGAGGTCGCCTCGGAAGTCGTGTCCCGGGTGCAGTTCAGCGCGGAGACACAGGAGCTGACGTACTACGTCATCTACGGCCCGACCCCGAAGGAGATCCTGCGCAAGTACACGGCCCTGACCGGCCGCCCGGCGCTGCCGCCCGCCTGGTCGTTCGGCCTGTGGCTGTCGACGTCCTTCACCACCTCGTACGACGAGGAGACGGTGACCTCGTTCATCGAGGGCATGAAGGAGCGCGAGCTCCCTCTCTCCGTCTTCCACTTCGACTGCTTCTGGATGCGCGAGTTCCACTGGTGCGACTTCCAGTGGGATCCGCGGGTCTTCCCGGACCCGGAGGGCATGCTGGCCCGGCTCAAGGCCCGTGACCTGCGTGTCTGTGTCTGGATCAACCCGTACATCGCCCAGCGCTCCCCGCTGTTCGCCGAGGGCAGGGCACTCGGGCATCTGCTGAAGCGCCCGGACGGCAGCGTCTGGCAGTGGGACATGTGGCAGCCCGGCATGGCCCTGGTCGACTTCACCAGCGCGGCCGCCCGCGACTGGTACGCCGCCAAGCTGGAGGCGCTGCTCGCGCAGGGCGTCGACTGCTTCAAGACCGACTTCGGCGAACGCGTGCCGCTCGATGTGACCTGGTCCGACGGCTCCGACCCGGAGCGGATGCACAACTACTACACGTACCTCTACAACCGCACGGTCTTCGAGGTGCTGCGCAAGCACCGCGGCGAGGAGGAGGCCGTCCTCTTCGCCCGCTCGGCGACGACGGGCAGCCAGCAGTTCCCGGTGCACTGGGGCGGTGACTGCGAGGCGACGTACGAGTCGATGGCCGAGTCCCTGCGCGGCGGCCTGTCCCTCGGGCTGTCGGGCTTCGGCTTCTGGAGCCATGACATCGGCGGCTTCGAGGGCACGCCGGCACCGGCCCTGTTCAAGCGGTGGCTGGCCTTCGGCCTGCTCTCCTCGCACAGCCGGCTGCACGGCAGCTCGTCGTACCGCGTGCCCTGGCTGTTCGACGAGGAGTCGGTGGAGGTCACGCGCCACTTCACCCGGCTGAAGCTGCGGCTCATGCCCTATCTGTACGAGGCGGCCCGGACCGCCCACACCGAGGGCGTGCCGGTGATGCGGGCGATGGTGCTGGAGTTCCCGGACGACCCGGGGTGCGCGCACCTGGAACGGCAGTACATGCTCGGCCCGGACCTGCTGGTCGCGCCGGTGTTCAGCGACGAGGGCGACGTCACCTACTACGTCCCCGAGGGCACCTGGACCCACTTCCTCACCGGGCAGACGGTGACCGGCCCGCGCTGGGTGCGCGAGCGGCACGGGTTCCTGAGCGTGCCGCTGCTGGTCCGGCCCGGGGCCGTGATCCC
The DNA here is from genome assembly GCF_042674225.1 of Streptomyces sp. NPDC056948. Classification (NCBI taxonomy): domain Bacteria; kingdom Bacillati; phylum Actinomycetota; class Actinomycetes; order Kitasatosporales; family Streptomycetaceae; genus Streptomyces; species Streptomyces sp. NPDC056948. The sequence goes on along the minus strand of NZ_JBHUQX010000320.1, from coordinate 4,688 downwards.
GGTGGGCGCGGTGGACGACCGCCCGGACTACGACCATGCCGCCGGCGTGACCCTGCGGGCGTACGGCCTGCGGGACGGCGACCGGGTGACGGTGCCGGTCGGGGACGTGACCTTCACGGTCGTACGCGAAGGGGACAGCCTGCGGGCGACGTGCAGCGACCCGGCGACCCCTTGGACTCTCGCCGGCGCCGACGGCCACGATGTCCGGCCTTGACAACCATGACAAAGGCCCCGCCGCTCGGAAGCGGCGGGGCCTGTGCCCACATGGGATGAGTGGAGATGGCGGGAATCGAACCCGCGTCCAACGGTGCAAAAGGAGGGCTTCTCCGAGCGCAGTTCGCTTCGATTTTCTCGGCCCCGGTGATCTCGCGAACAAGTCTCCGACGGGCCCAGTCACTGTTTGATTTCCCACCGAACCCCGTGACCAGGCTCGATGGTTTAGTTCCCTAGATTATGCCAGGGTCCGGGTCGGGAACACCCCCGGGCTGACACCCATTAAGGGTCCTTCACTCACTGCTTATTAGGCAGCGAGGGCGAAGGACTGGGAATCGCTCTTGGAATTGGCGATTATTGGTTGCGACATATGGTTTACGAGATCATTGCCGCTTCCTCGGCTCGCTTCCCCTGCTTCGACATCCGCTGTCGAAACCGATCATCCCCATGTTGTTTTATCAATCCACGCCCCGGCTGTGCGGGGCAGTGCCCATCGTACGTGACCAACGCCCGAGGGGGCCAGCCAATTCCCGCGCGGCCCGCCAGGAGCCACGGGGAGCCGCCGGTCAGCCGCTCGGCGCGGCCGCCCGCTAGGCGCCGCGCTGGCGCCGCTTGGCGTCCGCGACCGCGCGGTTCGTCTCCCGCAGGTCCTGCTTCTCCTTGAGGGTCTGCCGCTTGTCGTACTCCTTCTTGCCCTTCGCGAGCGCGATCTCGACCTTGACCCGGCTGTCCTTGAAGTACAGGGCCAGCGGCACGATCGTGTGCCCCGTCTCCTGGGACTTGGACTCCAGCTTGTCGATCTCCGCCCGGTGCAGCAGCAGCTTGCGCTTGCGGGTGGCGGAGTGGTTGGTCCAGGTGCCCTGCACGTACTCGGGGACGTGGATGTTGTGCAGCCATGCCTCGCCGTGGTCGATGTGCACGAAGCCGTCCACCAGGGAGGCCCGGCCCATCCGCAACGACTTGACCTCGGTCCCCATCAGGACCAGGCCGCACTCGTACGTGTCGATGATGTGGTAGTCGTGCCGCGCCTTCTTGTTCTGCGCGACCATCTTCCGGGCGGGTGCCTTCTCGGCGGCCTTCGCGGCCTTGCGTTTTACCTTTTCCTTCGCCATAGTGCGGCCATTTTCGCACTACGAGGGGGGTCCGAGGCCAGTCAATACTGTCTCGGCCCGCCTCTCGGCACCGTCCTCGACCTCCAGGTCCGGTGTGATGCCCCGGCCGTCGACCGCCTGCCCCGAAGGCGTGCGGTAGTGGCCGACGGTCAGCTCGGCCACCGAGCCGTCGGGCAGCCGGCTCGGCATCTGGACCGAGCCCTTGCCGAAGGTGCGGGAGCCTACGACGAGGGCCCGTCCGCGGTCCTGAACAGCACCGGTGAGAAGCTCGGCCGCGCTCATCGTCCCGCCGTCGACGAGCGCGACCAGGGGTCTCGTCGTGTCGCCGCCGGGGTCGGCGTGCAGGGCGCGCTGCTCGCCGTCGACGTCGTACGTGGCGACCAGGCCGCCGTCGAGGAAGGCGGAGGCGGCGGTGACGGCCTCGGTGACCAGGCCGCCGGAGTTGGCGCGCAGGTCGAGGACGATGCCGGCGCCGCGCGGGGCCTGCCGGACGGCCGCGCGGATCCGGTCGCCGGAGCCCTTGGTGAAGGTGTCGACCCTGATGACGGTGACCGAGCCGGCGACTTCTCGGACGCTGACCGAGTCCGTGGTCAGCCGGGCCCGGCGCAGGGTCTCGCTCCACGCGCGCGTGCCGCGCTCCAGGCCGAGGCGGACGGTGGTGCCGGCGGTGGCTTCGGTGGCGTCCCCGCGCAGTAAGGAGATGACCTCGGTGACGGGCCGCCCGTCGGTCTTCTCGCCGTCGACGCTGCGCAGCAGGTCTCCGGGGCGGATCCCGGCGGTGGCCGCGGGCGAGCCGGAGCGCACCTTCGTCACCTCGATACGGCCGTCCCGCTCGCTGCGCGCCCACAGGCCGACGCCGGTGTACTGGCCGTCGAGGGACTCCTCGAACTCCTCGTACTCGCCCTGGGAGTAGACGGCGCCCCAGCGGTCCCCGCTGCGGCTGACCGCGCGCTTCGCGGCCTCCATCGGGGACTTGCCGTCGGCCATGGCCTCCTCGGCGGCCCTGGCGACATCGGCGTGGCGCCCGGCCGGGGTGGCCGAACGGGCCTCGTCCGGAGCGGACTTCCGGTCGGCCTGCGGAAGGGACCCGGTGGCCGCGCCGGCGACGAGCACGCTCGTGAAGAGCAAGGTCAGGGCGGCCCCGCGGCGGATGCGGCGGGGCTGACAGAACGGGTCACGACCTGACATGCCGGTGAGTCTAGGACAAGGGGAAGGGCCGTACGGCAGGTTGACCGCACGGCCCCTCTTGGCATGTGTCACACCTTCAAGTACTTGCGCAGCGCGAAGAACGCGGCCAACGCGGGCATCAGCAGGCTCGTGGCGAGGATGAGCGGCAGCTTGGTCAGGACCGCGTCCCAGCCGATGAAGTTGATCAGATTCAGCTTCTCGGACAGCGCCAGACCGTGGTCGATGATGAAGTATCTGGCGACCACCAGGAAGCCGCAGGCGACCGTGCCGCCGATGAGTCCGGCGACCGCGGCCTCCATGATGAACGGCGCCTGGATGTAGAAGCCCGAAGCGCCGACCAGGCGCATGATGCCGGTCTCGCGCCGCCGGCTGAACGCCGAGACGCGCACGGTGTTGACGATCAGCATCAGCGCGACGACGAGCATCAGCGCCATCACCGCCCGCGCCGCCCAGTTCATACCGTTGAGCAGTCCGAACAGATTGTCCAGAATGCCCTTTTGGTCCTGAACGGACTGCACGCCGTCCCGCCCATCGAAGGCGGTCGCGATGACCTGGTACTTCTGCGGGTCCTTCAGCTTGATGCGGTACGACTCCTGCATCTGGTCCGGCGTGAGGGAGCTGGCCAGCGGGGAGTCGCCGAACTGCTCCTTGTAGTGCTTGTACGCCTGGTCCTGCGACTCGTACGTGACCTTCTCGACCACGCCCATCTTGTCGAGGTCGGTGTTGATCTGCTTCTTCTGGTCATCGGTCACCGCGCCCTTGGCGCAGTTGGGGTCGGACTCGGCGTCGCTCTTGTTGCAGAGGAAGACCGAGACGTTGACCTTGTCGTACCAGTAGCCCTTCATGGTGTTGACCTGGTCGCTCATCAGGAGCGACCCGCCGAACAGGGCGAGTGACAGGGCGACGGAGACGATGACGGCGAAGGTCATCGTCAGGTTGCGGCGGAGACCGACGCCGATCTCCGACAGGACGAACTGGGCGCGCATGGCGACTGGTTATGCCTTTCCGTGATCTCGGGTGCGGTCTCAGTGCTGGTAGCCGTAGACACCGCGGGCCTGGTCGCGGACGAGGCGGCCCTGCTCCAGTTCGATGACGCGCTTGCGCATCTGGTCGACGATGTTCTGGTCGTGCGTGGCCATCACCACGGTCGTGCCCGTCCGGTTGATGCGGTCGAGCAGCTTCATGATGCCGACGGAGGTCTGCGGGTCGAGGTTGCCGGTGGGCTCGTCGGCGATGAGCAGTTTGGGCCGGTTGACGAAGGCCCGCGCGATGGCGACGCGCTGCTGCTCACCACCGGAGAGCTCGCCGGGCATCCGGTCGTCCTTGCCGCCGAGCCCGACGAGGTCGAGCACCTGCGGCACGGACTTGCGGATCTCACCGCGAGACTTGCCGATGACCTCCTGCGCGAAGGCGACGTTCTCGCCGACCGTCTTGTTCGGCAGCAGGCGGAAGTCCTGGAAGACCGTCCCGAGCTGGCGCCGCATCTGCGGCACCTTCCAGTTGGAGAGGCGTGCGAGGTCCTTGCCCAGGACGTGCACCTGCCCGTGACTGCACCGCTCCTCGCGGAGGACCAGCCGCAGGAAGGTGGACTTTCCGGAGCCCGAGGACCCCACGAGGAAGACGAACTCACCCTTGTCGACCTCCAGGGAGACATCCCTGAGGGCGGGGCGGGTCTGCTTGGGGTAGACCTTGGAGACGTTGTCGAATCGGATCACGGGTGCACCACGGGTCGCCGGGGGTAGATGAGCGTGACCATACGCGAACCGGGGAGGGCGGCGCAGTCACCGACTGTGGTTGCGCCATGGATGTTCCGTTTTGTGCCGACCACCCGAGGGGCGCACACCTTCGGAAGCGACCGCGCACCCCGCCGAGGAACCTGGCAAAGTGGAGAGGGGAACATTCTCCTCCCCGCACACGTTGGATACCTGGAACCGTCGCAAGGAGGGCGAGCGCATGACGTACGACCGGCTGGTGTGCGCGAACTGCGCGTCCCCCGTCAGTGAGGGTCGCTGCCCCGTCTGCCGCGCGAACCGTGAGCGCCTGCAGCAGGAGAGCTTCCTCGCGAATCTGAACCCGATGACACTGATCGCACTGCTGACGGTGCTGATCGCCGCGGTGGCACTGCTGGCGCACCAGACCGCGTAACACCGCGCACCACAGACACGGCCGAGGGCC
>NZ_JBHUQX010000319.1:0-11254 GCF_042674225.1 Streptomyces sp. NPDC056948 | reverse complement strand
GGACACCGCGACACCCGCCAGGCACAGCACACCGCCGACCAGGGTCAGCAGCCCCGGCACCTCGCCGAGGAACAGCCAGGACATCAGGACGACCAGCGCGGGCGCCGCGTACGTCGTCGCTCCCATCCGGCTCGCGGTCGTCCGGGACAGGGCGTACGCCCACGTCGTGAAGGCGAGGGCGGTCGGGAAGATGCCCAGGTACACCATGTTGAGCGTCGCGGAGGCCGGTGCCTCGGCGGCGTCCCGGACGAGCTGCCCGGCGAACGGCAGACACAGCACCGCGCCGACCAGGCACCCGAACGTCGTCACCTGCAAGGGACTCGCCGTGCCCAGCGCCGGCTTCTGCGCCACGACACCACCGGCGTACGCCACCGCCGCCAGCAGGCACAGCACCACCCCGAGCACCGAGGATCCGCCCTCGCCCGACATCGAGAGACCCACCGTCACCGCACCGGCGAACGACACCGCCATCCCCGCCAGCAGCCGCGGCGGCATCGGGTCCCCGAGCAGCCGGGCACCGAGCAGCGCGATCAGGATCGGCCCGGTGTTCACGACCAGGGCGGCCGTACCCGCGTCGACCTGCTGCTCGCCCCAGTTGAGGGCGACCATGTAGAAGCCGAACCACAGCAGCCCCGATATCGCGATCCCGCGCCAGGCCGTGCGCGGTGGCAGTCCCTCCCGCCGCAGCAGGCAGATCACCCCCAGCGTCAGCGCCCCGGCCAGCAGCCGCCCGAGCGCCAGCGCGCCCGGCGAATACGCGTCACCCGCGCTGCGGATCGAGACGAAGGCGGACGCCCACAGCACGACGGTGACCGCGGCCGCACCGGCGGCCAGCAGCTCCGACCGGCGGGCGGGCGGGAAGGGGGAGTTCATCATGCTCCAGAGGCTAGGAGGGACGGAGGGACGGACGCTCGCGGTTTTCGGACCGGGCGTTGAGGTCTTTCGGGCGGTGTGTCAGGGGTTGTCCGGCCAGGCCTCGACGTCAGCGCAGCGCCGCCGCTTCCACGCCCAGCAGCTCGAAGAGGGCCTGTTCACCGGCCGCCGTCACCTTCACGGCACGCTCGGAGCCGATGCGCACACACCACCCCGTGTCCAGGGCGTGCCGGCACAGGGCCGCGCCCGCCACGCCCGCGAGATGGGGCCGGCGTTCGGTCCAGTCGAGACAGCCACGCGCCAGGGGACGCCGGCCACGCCGTTCGAGGCCGATACCGGCCGACGCGAACCACGCCACACCCGTGTCGGTGAGCGCGAACCCGGTCTCCTGCCGCAGCAGCCCGCGCGCCGTCAGCGCGTCGGTGACCGCGATGCCGAGCCGGCCGGCGAGATGGTCGTAGCAGGTGCGCCCGCGGGCCATCGCCGAACCGGCGCTCGACTCCCGCAGGCTCCGCGGCCGTACGGCCATGCCCGGAGCGACCTGCGCGGCCAGGTCCTCCACCAGTTGCGCGACCCGCGCGTCGGCCAGCCGGACGTAGCGGTGCCGGCCCTGCCGCTCCTCGGTGAGCAGCCCGCCCGCGACGAGCTTGCTCAGGTGCTCGCTCAGGGTCGACGCGGCGACACCCGCGTGCCGCGCCAGCTCGCTCGCGGTCCAGGCCCGCCCGTCGAGCAGCGCCAGCAGGCACGCGGCCCGGGTCTCGTCCGCGAACAGCCCGGCGAGCCGTGCCAGGCTCGTGGCCCGCGGGTCCCTCGTCGTCATGGCCCCAGCATGGAACACGGACCGTTCGGCCGCCGCCGAAGTGTGCCTACGCGCTCCGGCGCACCTGTTCGTACTGCCGTGCCAGCCCGTCCAGCAGGGCCGTCAGCCCCGTCTCGAAGGCCCGCTCGTCGATCTTCTCCTGCTGCTCGGCGAGGAGATGGGCCTGCTGGAGATGGGGGTAGTCGGCGGGGTCGTAGGCGCTCGCGTCGTCCACGAAGCCCCCGGCGAAGGAGCCGAGCGCGGAGCCCATCACGAAGTACCGCATCAGCGCGCCGATGGACGTGGCCTGCGCCGGCGGCCAGCCCGCGGCGACCATCGCGCCGTAGACGGCGTCCGCGAGGCGCAGCCCCGCCGGGCGGCGGCCGGGGCCGCGGGCCAGCACCGGAACGATGTTCGGGTGGTCGCGCAGGGCGGCCCGGTAGGAGACGGCCCAGTCGTGCAGCGCGGTCCGCCAGTCGCGGCCGTCCTCGAACATCGCCAGGTCCACCTGGCCGCTCACCGAGTCGGCGACCGCCTCCAGGATCTCGTCCTTGGTGCGGAAGTGGTTGTAGAGCGAGGGCCCGCTGACCCCGAGTTCGGCGGCCAGCCGGCGGGTGGAGACGGCCGCCAGGCCTTCCGCGTCCACGAGCGCGCGGGCCGTCTCGACGATCCGGTCGGTGGAGAGCAAGGGCTTGCGCGGTCGGGCCATGGCGCACATAGTAGGGCTGCGGCAAGAAACTAGCAGTGCTAATTTAAAGGTACGGCTTTCAATGACGTACGGCTTTCCCTGGGGTGACGTGTGGTGAACCTGGAACTCGGCGAGGAGCAGACCGCGGTCCGGCGGCTCGCGCGGGACTTCGTGGAGCGTGAGATCACTCCGCACGTCATCGCCTGGGACCGCGCCGAGGAAGTCGACCGCGCGATCGTCAAGAAGCTCGGCGAGGTCGGCTTCCTGGGTCTGACGATCGACGAGGAGTACGGCGGATCGGGCGGCGACCACCTCGCGTACTGCCTGGTCACGGAGGAACTGGGGCGGGGCGACTCGTCCGTGCGCGGCATCGTCTCCGTCTCGCTGGGACTCGTCGCCAAGACCGTCGCCGCCTGGGGCAGCGAGGAGCAGAAGCGCCGGTGGCTGCCGGGGCTCACGTCCGGCGAGGCGGTCGGCTGCTTCGGCCTGACCGAGCCGGGCACGGGCTCGGACGCGGGCAACCTCGCGACGCGGGCGGTACGGGACGGCGACGACTACGTCATCAGCGGCACCAAGATGTTCATCACCAACGGCACCTGGGCCGACGTCGTGCTGCTCTTCGCCCGCTCCACGGACGCCCCCGGCCACAAGGGCGTCTCCGCCTTCCTGGTCCCCACCGGCACACCCGGCCTGACGCGCCGCACGATCCACGGGAAGCTGGGGCTGCGCGGCCAGGCCACGGCCGAGCTGGTGCTGGATGACGTACGCGTGCCCACCTCGGCGCTGCTGGGGGAGGAGGGCAAGGGCTTCTCGGTCGCCATGTCCGCCCTCGCCAAGGGCCGGATGTCGGTCGCCGCGGGCTGTGTCGGCATAGCCCAGGCCGCGCTGGACGCGGCCGTGCGGTACGCGGGCGAGCGCGAGCAGTTCGGGAAGCCCATCGCCCGGCACCAGCTCGTCCAGGAGCTGATCAGCGACATCGCCGTGGATGTCGACGCCGCCCGGCTGCTGACGTGGCGGGTCGCCGATCTGATCGACCGTGGACAGCCGTTCGCCGTCGAGTCGTCCAAGGCCAAGCTGTTCGCCTCGGAGGCGGCCGTCCGCGCCGCGAACAACGCGCTCCAGGTCTTCGGCGGATACGGCTACATCGACGAGTACCCGGCGGGCAAGCTGCTGCGGGACGCCCGCGTGATGACCCTCTACGAGGGCACGAGCCAGATCCAGAAGCTGGTCATCGGGCGTGCGCTGACGGGGGTTTCGGCATTCTGAGTACGTTCTGAGTACGTCGGCGGATGTGGCACGGGCCACTTCGGCCGAAGCTTGCCCCCATGAGTGACACACCGGGTAAGCAGAACACCGCCGCCTTCTACGGCCAGGCCGTCGCCTCCTTCGCCGTGGCCATGGCGGCCACCGCCATCGGCATCTACCAGCTCAGCGCCGACGCCTGGGTCCGGGGCTTCCTCGCCATCGCCGTCCTGTACCTGGTCACCTCCGCCTTCACCCTGGCCAAGGTCATCCGGGACCGGCAGGAGGGGGCGGCGGCGCCCGCCTACGCCCCCTTCGAGAAGCGCTGAGCGGCCGCACTAAGCGCCCGCTCACCTTCGACGGTATGGTGGTGCACCTGCCAGTGGAGAGGGGCACGTGATGGGTACGGCGGAGGAGACGGCCGGCGGCGAGGCGCAGGCGTGGGGCGAGGTCACGCCCGACGCGGCGCGGCGGCTGCTGATCGCCGCGGTGGAGGCCTTCGCCGAGCGCGGGTACCACGCCACGACGACCCGTGACATCGCGGGTCGCGCCGGGATGAGCCCGGCCGCGCTCTACATCCACTACAAGACCAAGGAAGAGCTGCTGCACCGCATCAGCAGGATCGGGCACACGAAGGCCCTGGAGATCCTGCGGACGGCGTCCCGGCGCGAGGGCGACGCCCGCGAGCGCCTGGCCGACGCGGTCAGCTCCTTCGTCCGCTGGCACGCCGGCGGGCGCACCACGGCCCGGGTCGTCCAGTACGAGCTGGACTCGCTCGGGCCGGACGCCCGGGCCGAGATCCTCGCGCTGCGCCGGCAGTGCGACGACGAGGTGCACGCGGTCATCGAGGACGGCGTGGCGTCGGGCGAGTTCGACGTGCTCGACGTCAAGGGGACCACCCTCGCGGTGCTCTCCCTCTGCATCGACGTGGCCCGCTGGTTCAACGTCGACGGGCCGTGGACGCCGGACGAGGTCGGCGCGCTGTACGCCGACCTCGTGCTGCGGATGGTCGGAGCCGGGGAGCCGGCGCCGGCGCAGAAGTAGTAGCGCGCCACCGACTCGGCGACGCAGACGGGCTTGTCGCCGCCCACGCGCTCCAGCGTGAAGGCGACGGTGACCTGGACACCGCCTGTCACGTCCACGACGCCGGTGATCGTGGCGGTGGCGCGCAGCCGGGAACCGACCGGCACGGGCGCGGGGAAACGCACCTTGTTCGTGCCGTAGTTGACGCCCATCTTCACGCCCTCGACGGCGATGAGCTGCGGCCCGAAGAGGGGAAGCAGCGACAGGGTCAGATAGCCGTGCGCGATGGTGGTGCCGAAGGGGCCCGCGGCGGCCTTCTCGGGGTCGATGTGGATCCACTGGTGGTCACCGGTGGCGTCCGCGAAGAGGTCGATCCGCTTCTGGTCGATGTCGAGCCAGTCGGTGTACCCCAGCTGCTCGCCCACCGCCGACTTCAGGTCGTCGACGGACGTGAAGATCCTCGGCTGTGCCATGTCCCGGCCTCTCGCATGTCAGGGATGCTATTTTTTCTAAGCGACTGCTTAGCATGGTCGGCCGTGGGGGGTCGTGTCAACGGACTGGGTAGGGTTCGATGGGTGCCCCAGATTCCAGAGAAGATCCATGAGCTCACGGTCGGCCAGGTCGCCGCGCGGAGCGGTGCGGCCGTCTCCGCGCTGCACTTCTACGAGTCCAAGGGCCTGATCGGCAGTCGCCGGACCTCCGGCAACCAGCGCCGCTACTCACGGGACACGCTCCGCCGGGTCGCCTTCATCAGGGCCGCGCAGCGGGTGGGCATCCCGCTGGCGACGATCCGCGAGGCGCTGGCGGAACTCCCCGAGGAGCGGACGCCGACGAAGGAGGACTGGGCGCACCTCTCGGAAGCCTGGCGCTCCGAACTGGACGAACGCATCAAGCAGCTGAACCGCCTTCGCGACCACCTCACCGACTGCATCGGCTGCGGCTGCCTCTCCCTCGACACCTGCGTCCTCTCCAACCCGGGCGACGCCTTCGGCGAACGCCGCACGGGCTCCCGCCTGATGGTGGACAACAACCGCACGTAGCTGTAGCTGCGGGCATGCGTGCCTCCCCCAGTGCCTTAAGGGCCTGGGAGGTGCCCCCAGGGCGGCACGGGTGGGCGGTGGGGGTCCCCCCGCTCGAGCGAAGCCGAGAGTGGGGGAGGCACCCCGCTCCGCCGGGCTGCGCAACGCCCCGACCTCAGCGGCGACGCCGAGTACCTTGCAAGCTAATGAGTCCCGTACTCACCCAACCCCGCCAAAACCAACTCCGCATTGGACCCGGCCCGCCTCCCGTCCGGCAGCACCAGCACATCCTCCAGCCCGACCCGCGTAGCCACCCCCAACCGCCCCGCGAGCCGCAGCACAGGCCACGCACCCCCGTCCTCCCCGTGCAACAGCACAGGACGGCCATGGGCGGCACCGAGCTCGGACAGCAACGCGCGCGCAGAGGCAACGGCACCCGCCGCATCCGTGTCCGTCACCTCGGCCAGCACCCGCAAAACCCTCGGCCCCAGCGAAGACGCGGCGAACCGCTCCGCCCCGTCCGTCCCCGACCAGATACCGGCCTCGACCCCCACCCCGAGATCGAGGAGCGCGGCGGCCACCTCCTCCGCCCCCGGCTCATGCCAGTTGACCGACGCGTGGTCGGGCAGCACGGTCCAGCCGCGGACACGGTCCAGCCTGGTGGCAGGGTCCGGCTCAGCCCACGCTCCCGTCGTCACACCGACCGGCACCGGCACCCGCGCCCGAATCGCCTCCAGCGTCACCGCGAGCACCCGCGGCGACAGCGTGTCCCGCCCGCACGGTGTCTTGGGATGGACATGGACGTCCGTGGCCCCGGCCGCCACGGCCTCCGCCGCGGACGCGGCCATCGCCTCGGGCGACAGCGGCACCGCCGCACCGTCGGCGGCTCCCCGCGTCCCGTTCAGACACACCTGCACCATGTCCCGATGGTGCCAGTCACCACTGACAGCCGGTCCCGGCAACGCCAGTGGGGGTACGGCATCCCCGGCGCACCCCCCGCGCACCCGCGTTCGTCAAGCCGACATCAACAGTGGCCTCGCCCGCCTGGCGTACGCCAGGGACTCGGGCGTGAGCACGGGACGCGGTACCAGGATTCCGCAGTCCGTGCAGACCGGACCCGCCGATGGTTCGTGGTCCAGGTCGTACTTCCAGGCGAGTTGCTCCCCGCCGCACACCGGGCACGCCGAGCCAGGTTCGCGCTCCAGCGCGGCGATCAGCCGGCGCAGTACCTCGGCCAGCGGTTCACGGGGGTGGACCGCCGGATCGTCGCACCACGCCACGCCGAAACCGCCCCAGGTCAGCCGGTGCCAGTCGTCCACGCTGCCCGGCCGGCGCAGTCCGTCGTGCTTCTCCTTCTTGCGGCGCTCGGCGAACTCGACCTCGTAGGCCAGCCAGACCGCCCGCGCCTCCTCCAGTTCGTCCAGTGCGGCCACGAGCCGCACTGGATCGGGGGACCGGTCCTCGGGACCGAATCCCGCCCGGGCGCACAAATGGTCCCAGGTCGCCCTGTGCCCGTAAGGGGCGAACCTCTCAAGGCACTTGCGCAGCGAATAACGCCGCAAGGCCAGATCGCACCGCGGATCGCGGACCTGTCTCGCCAGACTCCGGAAACCGGCCATCGTCCTGCACCTCCGTCACACCTGCACCTGTAATCCGGTCACTTCGGCGTCGTCGTACGGACGTCGCCGAATAGACGTATCGACAAGCGAATCGGCTCCATCCGATTTCAAATGCCCTCCATAAGCCGTCCTAAGAGGCTCGCGAGTCGACTGCCGTGGTCCGTGTGCCTGTTGTGCTGACTCCAAGAAGTGACGCTTGTTCATCTTCAAACCCGGGGCTACCGGCGGTAACATCCGGCCACCCCCTCGGGAGGAGCCCCCCATGCCACGGCGTACCCCACGCACCGTTCTCGGCAGAATGAGAACTCCCCGGGGATTCCCCGGGTTCCTGAAGACCGCTTCGGTATGCGCCCTGATCGCAGGTCTTTTGTCGCCGCTTGCCCCGGCGGCCGCCGCGGAAACGCCGAGTGCGCAGGTCGCGGCCGCCGCGAACGACCACTGCGGCAACCAGTGTTCGGACATCCTTCCGCCCGGCCAGAACGGCAACGCCACCCTCGCCCAGATCCTCCTCAACCAGGCCTTCGGCACCCAGCCCGAGCACGCCGAGGACCAGCTCGGGCCCTACGCGAATCTCGCCAAGGGCTACACAGGCCTCACCAACGACAAGATCAACAACTTCTTCAACGACGCGTCCTTCGGAGTCCCGGCGGATCAGGTCGCCTCCACCGTCAAGCCCGCCGGGCGCGGCGACGTGACGATCGTCCGTGACAAGAAGACCGGCGTGCCGCACATCACCGGCACCACTCGGTACGGCACCGAGTTCGGGGTCGGCTACGCGGCCGCCCAGGACCGGCTGTGGCTGATGGACGTCTTCCGGCACGTCGGGCGCGGCCGGCTGACCTCCTTCGCCGGCGGCGCGCCCTCCAACCAGGGCCTGGAACAGCAGTTCTGGCGGCACGCCCCGTACACCGAGGCCGATCTGCAGGCACAGATCGACAACGCCGTCGCCACCAACGGCGAGCGCGGCAAGCAGGCCCTCGCCGACGCCACGGCCTATCTCGACGGCATCAACTCCTACATCGACGCCTCCGACAGCGGCCGCTACTTCCCCGGCGAGTACGTCCTCACCGGCCACAAGGACTCGGTCACCAACGCCGGGACGATCGAGCACTTCAAGATCACCGACCTGGTCGCGCTGGGTTCGGTCATCGGGGCCCTGTTCGGTTCCGGCGGGGGCGGCGAGGTCAACAACGCGCTCTCGCTGCTCGCCGCCCAGGAGAAGTACGGCGTGGCGGAGGGCACCAAGGTCTGGGAGTCCTTCCGCGAGCGCAACGATCCGGAGGCCGTCCTCACCGTCCACGACGGCAGCTTCCCGTACGCGACCAAGCCCGACGACCCGCAGGGCACGGCCCTGCCCGACGCCGGCTCGGTGGAGCCCGAGCCGCTCGTGTACGACCGCACCGGCAGCGCCGGGACGGCCGGTGCCACCGGCGCGTCCGGCGAAGCGGCGAGGACGGCCCTGTCGTCCGCCAAGCGCGGCATGTCCAACGCCCTCGTGGTCGGCGGCGAGCACACCGCCAGCGGCCACCCCGTCGCCGTGTTCGGCCCGCAGACCGGCTACTTCGCCCCCCAGTTGCTGCTGCTCCAGGAGATCCAGGGCCCGGGCATCAGCGCCCGCGGCGCCTCCTTCGCGGGCCTGAGCATGTACGTCGAACTCGGCCGCGGCCAGGACTACGCGTGGAGCGCCACGACCTCCGGCCAGGACATCATCGACAGCTACGCCGTCGAACTGTGCCAGGACGACTACCACTACCTGTACCGCGGCACCTGCACACCGATGGAGAGGATCGAGCAGAAGAACGCCTGGAAGCCGACCACGGCCGACGGCACCGCGGCCGGCTCGTACACGATGCGCGTCTGGCGCACGAAGTACGGCCCCGTCGAGTACCGCGCGACGGTCGGCGGCAAGAAGGTCGCCTACACCTCACTGCGCTCGTCCTTCATGCACGAGGCCGACTCCATCATCGGCTTCCAGATGCTGAACGATCCCGACTACGTCAAGGGCCCGGAGTCCTTCCAGAAGGCGGTGCAGCACATCAACTACACCTTCAACTGGTTCTACGCCGACTCCGAGCACACCGCGTACTACAACAGCGGCGACAATCCGGTGCGCGCGAACGGCGTCGACGCCGAGTTCCCGGTGTGGGCGCGGCCTGCCTACGAGTGGCGGGGCTGGGACCAGGCGACCAACACGGCCGACTACACCCCGCCCTCCGCCCACCCCAACTCGATCGACCAGGACTACTACATCTCCTGGAACAACAAGCAGGCCAGGGACTACACGACCGCGCCCTGGGGCAACGGGTCCGTGCACCGCGGCAACCTCCTGGAGGACCGGGTGAAGAAACTGGTCCGGCAGGGCGGGGTGACCCGGGCCGCGCTGGTGAAGGCCATGGCCGACGCGGGAACGGCCGATCTGCGGGCGGAGGACGTCCTGCCCGGGCTGCTGAAGGTCGTCAACAGTTCACCGGTCACCGACTCCGCCGCCGCGGCGGCCGTGACCAAGCTCCAGGCCTGGGCCGCGGCCGGCGGCAAGCGCACGGAGACCTCGTCCGGCTCCAAGAAGTACGCCGACGCCGACGCGATCCGCATCCTGGACGCCTGGTGGCCGCTGCTGGTCAAGGCCGAGTTCGAACCGGGCCTCGGCAGCGAGCTCTACGCGGCCATGACCGCGAACCTGCCCGTCGACGAGTCCCCGTCGGCCGCCCACGGCCCGACCGGCTCGCATGCCGGAAGCTCCTTCCAGTACGGCTGGTGGAGCTATGTCGACAAGGACATCCGGGGCGTGCTCGGCGAGCAGGTGCAGGGTCCGCTCGCCAGGAAGTACTGCGGCGACGGCAGCCTCGGCGCCTGCCGTGACACCCTCATCAGCACCCTGAAGCAGGCGGCCGCCAAGACCGCTGCCCAGGTCTACCCCGGCGACGACCAGTGCCCGGCGGGCGACCAGTGGTGCGCCGACTCGGTCATCCACCGCACCCTCGGGGGCATCAAGCACGGCAAGATCAGCTGGCAGAACCGGCCGACCTACCAGCAGGTCGTGGAGTTCACCTCGCACCGGTGACGCTCGCACGGTGACACACGGCCCGGCGGCGGGTCAGCGCACGCGGCCCGCCGCCAGCACCAGTTGGGCCAGCTCCTCGTGCAGGATGTCGCTGTGCGCCCCGGCCGGCGGCCCGCCGCGTCTGACCACCGCCGCCGCGTCGACGTTCACGCACCCCGAGGCGGGCAGTTTCGCCGTCAGGGCCTTGGCGAGGGAGTACGCGCGCGTGCCCGGCACCGCCCGCACCCCGCCGCAGCCCATCGCGCCCCATTTCTCGCCCAGGGCCCGGCTCAGGTCGAGGCCGGCGACCGACCGGCTGTCGCCCGCCATCCGCGACGCCAGCGGATAGATCGTGCCGAGGGCCGAGTCGTGCCGGGAGTGGCAGCACACCACAGGACCGTCGACCCGGTTCTGCTGCCCTTGAAGCACCCCTCCCGCGCGGGCGTCGTGCGGCAGCCGGGCCGCGAACGCGTAGTGCGAGAAGGCTCCTTGGAGCAGCGTCACGGACTTCACCGTGCGCACGCCCTCGGGGAGCCCGCGCAGCGCGAACGACACCAGCCGCGCGCCGAAGCTGTGCCCGACGAGGTGCACGCGCACGCCCGGCGCCGCCGCCGCGAGCTGCCCGACGACCCGGCCGAGACCGCGCTCACCGACGGTTCCCGCGCGCCGCTTCATCGCGTAGTACGTCGCCTGCCGCAGCAGTTCGTGCGCACCGTCCCAGGGGTTCGGGAGCCTGAAGTCCCGCCGCGCGTCGGACGCTTCGAGCTCCGCGAGCGCCTGCGCGAACTCCTCGCAGGCCGCCGCCGAGGATCCGGCGAACATCTCCGGCTCGCTCTGCGGCACCCCCTCCGCCACCGTGTCCGCCGCGAACAGCTCCTGCGGCCCGGGCGCGACCACCTCCACCAGCAGCCGCACCAGCCGCCCGAACTCCTCCAGCTCGGGCTCCTCCCG
>NZ_JBHUQX010000318.1:0-11302 GCF_042674225.1 Streptomyces sp. NPDC056948 | reverse complement strand
GGCCCAGATAGGAGTTGTTGACGAGGACATGGACGTACGGGATCTTGTGCTGCGCGCCGACGGCCAGTTCCTCGAGCATGAACTGGAAGTCGTAGTCGCCGGAGAGCGCCACGACGGACGCCTCGGGGTCGGCCTTGGCGACGCCGAGCGCGGCCGGGATGGTCCAGCCGAGCGGGCCGGCCTGGCCGCAGTTGATCCAGTGGCGGGGCCGGTAGACGTGCAGCATCTGGGCGCCGGCGATCTGCGAGAGGCCGATGGTGGAGACATAGCGGGTCTCCGGGCCGAAGGCCTTGTTCATCTCCTCGTAGACGCGCTGCGGCTTGATCGGGATGTCGTCGAAGTGCGTACGGCGCTGGAGCGTGGCCTTCCTCTCCTGCGCGGCGGCGGCCCACTCGGTGCGGTCGGGCAGCTTGCCCGCCGCCTTCAGCTCCCGAGCCACCTCGACGAACAGCTCCAGCGCGGCCTTGGCGTCGGAGGCGATGCCGTAGTCGGGGGCGAAGATCTTGCCGATCTGGGTGGGCTCGATGTCGACGTGGACGAACTTCCGCCCGGCCGTGTAGACGTCGAGTTTGCCGGTGTGGCGGTTGGCCCAGCGGTTGCCGATGCCGAGGACGAAGTCGGACTCCAGGAAGGTCGCGTTGCCGTAGCGGTGCGAGGTCTGGAGGCCGACCATGCCGGCGTTCAGGTCGTGGTCGTCGGGGAGGAGGCCCCAGCCCATCAGGGTCGGGACGACCGGGGTGCCGGTCAACTCGGCGAACTCGACGAGCAGTTCCGCGGCATCGGCGTTGATGACACCGCCGCCGGCGACGATCAGCGGCCGCTCGGACTCGTTGAGGAGCGTGATCGCCTTCTCGATCTGGGCGCGGGTCGCGGCCGGCTTGTAGACCGGGAGCGGCTCGTACGTCTCCGGGTCGAACTCGATCTCCGTGAGCTGGACGTCGATCGGCAGGTCGATGAGGACCGGCCCCGGGCGGCTGGAGCGCATCAGATGGAAGGCCTGCTGGAAGACGCCGGGGACCTGCGCCGCCTCCAGGACGGTCACGGCCATCTTCGTGACCGGCTTGGCGATCGAGGCGATGTCGACGGCCTGGAAGTCCTCCTTGTGGATCACGGCGGTCGGGGCCTGGCCGGTGATGCACAGGATCGGGATGGAGTCACCGGTCGCGGAGTACAGGCCCGTGATCATGTCGGTGCCGGCCGGGCCCGAGGTGCCGATGCAGACACCGATGTTGCCCGGGTGGGTGCGGGTGTAGCCCTCGGCCATGTGCGAGGCCCCCTCGACGTGCCGGGCGAGGGTGTGGGCGATGCCGCCGGAGGCCTTGAGTGCCGCGTAGAAGGGATTGATCGCCGCGCCCGGGACACCGAACGCGTCGGTCACGCCCTCGCGCTTGAGGATCTCAACTGCCGCTCGGGCAGCGGTCATTCGAGCCATCGAGTACTCCTGCTTCGGCTGTCGGATTCGCACTCCCGTCGCGCCCCGCGGTGAGCTCTTCCGTATTGCGGAAAGAATTTTCTACGATCTGGAATTAATGTAAGTGGGGTGGACGAAGGCCGTCAAGAGATGGCAAGGGGCGGACAGGCAGGGGGCCGAAGGAGCACGATGGATCCGCTGTCCCGACGCGACACGGTTCTGGAGAGACATGGCCGAGACCGTCCCGGTGCGCTGCCCGGCCTGCCACCGCGAGCACCGCTACACGCCTCCGGTGTACCCCTGCGTGTGCGGCGCGCCGGTCGGCCCGCCCCTGGACCGCCACCGCGCGGCGACGCCCGTCTCGCATCGCGTCTGGCAGGACGACTGGGTGACGGTGCGCTGCGCGTCCTGCGGCCGGAGCGGGGAGTGGCCGCGCCCGGAGCTGGGATGCGCGTGCGGGACGGTGCTGCGGGTGCCGGTGACGGAGGGGCGGGGGCCGGCCGGCCCGGACGACGGGACGGACCAGGACGCGGATGCCGCCCGGCGGCGGTCCACGCCGGACACACGCGACGCCGCGGCCGCCACCGCCATCGCAGGCGCCGCTGCCGCTGCCGCTGCCGCCAGGCCGCCCTTCCGGTCCGTCACCATCCGAACCGCGCGCGACGCCGTCACGGCCACCGCGCTGTATCTGCGCTGGCTGGGCTACCCGGACGTACGCCGGGCGGACCAGCGCCCCCCGTCCGGCATCGGCCTCGCCGCCCGCGGCGTCCTCGCGCAGGTCGACCCGGCGGTGCGCCCCGCGACGCTGCGGGACGTGGAGTGCCTGTGGCTGACGGCCATGACGGAGTCCGCGGACTGCCTCTACTTCTCCCTCGCCGGATACGCGGACGACGCCCTGGCCCGCGCCGACGCCCTCGCCATCCCCCTGTTCGTCCTCGACCTCACGGGCACACCGCGCCCGGTGAACGCCCCGGCCGACGCGCTGTACACCACCGGCACCGGGAAATCGGCACCCTGACCCCACCACCGCGCCGCATACTCACGGCATGCGCACCCGCATCCGCCCGGCGGCATCCGCCGAACTCCCCGCCCTCCAGGACATCGAACGTGCCGCCGGTGCCCCCTTCCGCGACCTCGGCATGCCGGAGATCGCCGACGACGAGCCGCCGGGGCTCGACGTGCTGGAGCGCTACCGCCGGGCCGGGCGCTGCTGGGTCGCGGTGGACGAGCGGGACCATCCGGTCGCGTATCTGCTGGCCGAGCCCGTGGACGGCGCGCTGCACATCGAGCAGGTCTCGGTCCACCCGCGTGCCGCGCGCCGTGGCGTGGGCCGGGCCCTCCTGGCGTACGCCGCCGACCGCGCCCGCGAGGAGGGCCTGACCGCCCTGACACTGACCACCTTCACGGAGGTCCCGTGGAACGCCCCCTACTACGCCCGCCTCGGCTTCCACACCCTGCCCGAGCCGGACCTCACCCCCGGCCTGCGCGCAATCCGCGCGACGGAGACCGCACACGGCCTGGACCGCTGGCCACGGGTGTGCATGCGCGCACCGCTGTGACCTACCCCTGCCCCTCCGAGAACCTCTCCCGAAGCTCCACCTTGCGTACCTTCCCGGACACCGTCATCGGGAAGGAGTCGAGGATCCGAAGCCTGCTCGGGATCTTGTAGTGCGCCAACTGCCCCTCGCAGAAGGCCCGTAGGTCCTCCAGCGTCGGCGGGGCGTCCGGGTCGCGGGGGATGACGCAGGCCAGGACCTCCTCGCCGTAGTGGTCGTGCGGGACGCCCACGACCTGGACGTCCTGGATACCGGGATGGGCGTAGAGGAACTCCTCGATCTCGCGGGGGTAGATGTTCTCCCCGCCCCGGATGATCATGTCCTTGATGCGGCCCACGATCTCGACGTAGCCGTCCTCGCGCATCACGGCGAGGTCGCCGGTGTGCATCCAGCGGCCGGCGTCGATGGCCTCGGCGGTCTTCTCCGGCTCGTTCCAGTAGCCGAGCATCACGCTGTAGCCGCGGGTACACAACTCGCCCGCGGTGCCCCGGGGTCGTGTCACGCCCGTCGCGGGGTCGACGACCTTGACCTCGATGTGCGGCAGGACCCGGCCCACGGTGCCCGTGCGGTGCTCCAGGTCGTCGTCCCTGCGGGTCTGGAGGGACACCGGGGAGGTCTCGGTCATGCCGTAGCAGATGGAGACCTCGGCCATGTGCATCTCGGCGACCACCCGCTTCATCACCTCGACGGGGCAGGGCGAGCCCGCCATGATGCCGGTGCGCAGGGAGGAGAGGTCGTACGCCGCGAAGCCGGGGAGGTTGAGCTCCGCGATGAACATGGTCGGGACGCCGTAGAGCGAGGTGCAGCGCTCCTGCTGGACCGCGTCCAGCGTGGCCTTCGGGTCGAAGGACGGGGCGGGGATGACGATGCACGCGCCGTGCGAGGTGGCGGCCAGATTGCCCATCACCATGCCGAAGCAGTGGTAGAAGGGCACGGGGACGCACACCCGGTCCTGCTCGCTGTAGGCGATCGACTCGCCCACGAAGTACCCGTTGTTGAGGATGTTGTGGTGCGAGAGGGTCGCGCCCTTGGGGAAGCCCGTCGTGCCCGACGTGTACTGGATGTTGATCGGGTCGTCGCAGGACAGCTCCGGGTACCGGGACCGGGCATCGGGGGTGGCCCGTCCCAGCAGCGCCTCCCAGCTCGGGGCGCCGAAGTACACGACCTCGCGCAACCCGGCGCAGCTGCCCCGCACTTGCTCGACCATCGCCCGGTAGTCGCTCCCCTTGTGGCCGGCGGAGGCGAACAGCAGCGACACACCGGCCTGGTTGAGGACGTACTCGACCTCGTGGGTGCGGTAGGCCGGGTTGATGTTGACCATGATCGCGCCGATGCGGGCGGTGGCGTACTGGACGAGCACCCACTCGGGGCAGTTGACCGCCCAGATGCCCACCCGGTCGCCCTTGGCGACACCGGACGCCGTCAGGGCCGACGCCAGCTCGTCCACCGAGGCGCCGAACCGCGCGTATGTCCAGCGCCTCCCGGACGGGACGTCGACCAGCGCCTCGCGCTCCGGCCAGGCGGCCACCGCCCGGTCCAGGTTGGCCCCGATCGTGTCGCCCAGCAGGGCCGTCCCGCCGGTTCCATGGCTGTACGAAGTCACCGGAAGTCCTCCTCGCGGTACTCGGCGTCCGAGCCGGCCGCCGTGGCCTCGCGCAGCTCGATGCGGCGGATCTTGCCGGAGACCGTCTTGGGCAGGTCGCCGAACTCCAGGCGGCGGATGCGCTTGTAGGGGGCCAGGGCCTGACGGGAGTGCTCGAACAGCACCTTCGCGGTGTCGGGGCCCGGCTCCCAGCCGTCGGCCAGGACGACGTACGCCTTCGGCACGGCGAGGCGCAGGTCGTCCGGGGCCGGTACGACCGCCGCCTCCGCCACCGCCTCGTGCTCCAGCAGCGCGCTCTCCAGCTCGAAAGGCGAGATCTTGTAGTCACTCGCCTTGAAGACGTCGTCCGCGCGGCCGACGTAGGTGACGTAGCCGTCCTCGTCCCGCGCGCCGATGTCGCCGGTGCGGTAGTAGCCGCCGGCCATCGACTCCGCCGTCCGGTCCGCGTCGCCGTGGTAGCCGGTCATCAGGCCGACGGGGCGGCCCGACAGGTCGAGGGCGATCTCCCCCTCGCTCGCGCCCGGCGCCCCCGAGACGGCGTCCAGCAGTTCGACGCGGTAGCCGGGGCTCGGCCGGCCCATCGACCCGGTCTTGAGGGGCTGGCCGGGGCTGTTGGCGACCTGTACGGCCGTCTCGGTCTGGCCGAAGCCGTCCCGGACGGTGACGCCCCAGGACCGGCGGACCTGCTCGATGACCTCCGGGTTGAGCGGCTCACCCGCGGCGACGACCTCGCGCGGCCGGGTGCGCAACTGGGTCAGGTCGGCCTGGATGAGCATGCGCCAGACGGTCGGCGGGGCGCAGAAGGTGGTGACGCCGGCCCGGTCCATCTCCGCCATGAGACGGGCCGCGTCGAAGCGCGTGTAGTTGTACAGGAAGACGGTCGCCTCGGCGTTCCACGGTGCGAAGAGGTTGGACCAGGCGTGCTTGGCCCAGCCGGGCGAGGAGATGTTCAGATGCACGTCGCCGGGCTTGAGGCCGATCCAGTACATGGTGGACAGGTGCCCGATGGGGTACGACGTGTGGGTGTGCTCGACGAGTTTGGGCCGGGCGGTGGTGCCCGAGGTGAAGTAGAGCATCAGCGGGTCGTCGGACCGGGTCGGGGCGTCGGGCGCGAAGTCGGCGGGGGCGCCGTACGCGTCCTCCAGCGGCAGCCAGCCCTGAGGGGCCGTACCGGCGGCGATGCGCGTGTAGTCGCCGGGGACCTCGGCGAACTTCCCGGTGTCCTCGGAGCGCGCGATGACGTGCCGGACCCGGCCGCGGTCGACGCGGTCGCGCAGGTCGGCGGGGCCGAGCAGCGGGGTGGCCGGGATGACCACCGCGCGCAGCTTCATCGCCGCGAGGGCGGTGATCCACAGTTCGGCCTGGTTGCCGAGCATGACGAGGATCCGGTCCTCGGCGCGCACGCCCCGGGCGCGCAGCCAGTTGGCGAACCGGGCCGAGCGCACGGACATCTCCGCGAAGGACAGCCGGGTCTCGCGGCCGTCCTCCTCGACGATGTGCAGGGCGGTGCGGGCGTTGCCGTCCGCGATCTCGTCGAACCAGTCGAGCGCCCAGTTGAAGTACTCGGGGCGGGGCCAGCGGAAGCCGTCGTAGGCCCTGGCGTAGTCCTCGCGGTGTTCCAGCAGGAAGTCCCGCGCCCCGCGGAACATCTCCGTCGCCGATGTCATCTGTCCTCCTGAGTACCGGACCATTGCCGGGCGGCTCCGAACCATCGTGTAATCCGTGATGCAGGTCTCACTACCCCCGAACGGGGGGTGCGTCCGCACAGGAGCCGTAGTGAAGGGGCGAACAGGTGACAGCAGACGCGTCCGACGCGGTCGAGATACGGAACGCGCTGCTGCGTCTGCGGCGCGCCACCGGCCTCCCGATCGCCTTCGGCGGCCTCATGGAGGCCGGGCGGCAGATGCGCATCAGCGAACTGAGCGGCACGGCGACGGACGCCCTGCGTTCCCTCGCGGTGACGTCCGGGATCGGGCTGGGCGGCAAGACGGTGGTGCTCGCCCGGCCGTGCGTGGTGACGGACTACTCCGCGTCGCGGCAGATCAGTCACGAGTACGACGCCCCGGTGGCCGTGGAGGGGCTGCGCTCGGTGCTGGCCGTGCCGGTGGTCGTCCGGCACGGGGTGCGCGGGGTGCTGTACGGGGCGCTGCGCACTGCCCTGCCGATGGGCGGGCGCATGCTCGACGCGGCCGTCGAGGCGGCGCGGGACGTGGAGCGGGCCCTGGTCGTGCGGGACGAGGCGCGGACGCTCGCCGCCGGGGGCGGGGCGGGCGCGGGGTGGGAGCAGGTGCGGGAGGCGCACGCGGCGCTGCGGGCGCTGGCCCCGAAGATCGCGGACCCGGAGCTGCGGGAGGAGCTGCTGGAGGCGTGTGCGCTGCTGACGGCCGAGTCCGCCTCGCCGGCCCGGGTCCGGCTGGCGCCGCGCGAGGTGGACGTGCTGGCGTGTGTCGCCGCCGGGGCCACGAACGCGGTCGCCGCCGAGCGGCTGGGCGTGACGCCCGAGACCGTCAAGGGGTATCTGCGGTCGGCCATGCGGAAGCTGCGGGCCCGGACCCGGGGCGAGGCCGTGGTCGCCGCGCGCCGGGCGGGATGGTTGCCGTAGGTTTGTGATGTTTTCTGATATGCCGGTCCGTTCGATATACCGAAGGGTTCCCGACCGGGCGCCCACGGCGTCTGCCGCCGCATTCGGGGGCCCAATGAATTCGCCCGTCGGCGTCGGTTGTTATTTCCCTCACCACGCCGTCCGTCCGAAATTGAAAGAGCTGTTGCCTAATATTGGCCAGGACACGACACAGGGAGGGGAGAGGTGACCGTGCGACGGGACTTCCAGGAGCCTCCCAGGTGCCGCCCCGACCTGGTCATCGGCAGGGAGGATCTGTTCACGTCGGCTCGTGAACAGCTCGGCCGAGGCGGAAGTGTGCTGCTCCACGGCCCCGCGGGAATAGGAAAGTCGACCGTCCTGCGGGCGCTGGCCGCGGATTACGGCGGCGCGGCCCGGACCGTCCTGCGCTGCTCGGCCACCGAGTCCGAATCGCACCTGCCCTTCCTGGCGCTGGCCGACCTGTTCGGCCTGGTCCTGGACGAGGTCTCGGGACAGTTGCCCGCCGCCCAGCGCACCGCCCTGGAGTCGGCGCTCACCGGCCGCGGCGAGTCCACCCTCCAGCGTGACGGGCTGGCGCTGCGCCTCGCCGTGCTGTCGGCGCTGCGCGCCCTCGCCGCCGAGGGCCCGGTGCTGGTCGTCGCCGACGACCTGCAGTGGCTGGATGCCGCCAGTGCCGAACTGCTCGGCTTCGCCGCCCGCCGGCTGGGCGACACGCCCGTGCAGATGCTGTGCGCGGTGCGGACCGAGGGCCAGGAGTACGACCGCCATCTACGCGCGTCCCCGCCCGACACGCTCGCCGTCCGGCTGGGCCCGCTGTCCCGTACCCAGGTCTCGGCGCTGCTCGATCACCGCGGCTACACCCCCTTGTCCCGCTCGACGATCCGCGACATCCACCGCACCAGCGGCGGCAACCCGCTCTTCGCGCTGGAACTGGGCCGTGCCCTGGCCGAGAGCCCCACCCGGCCCCGGCCCGGCGAGCCGCTGCCCGTGCCCACCTCGCTGCGGGCCCTGGTGCTGAGCCGGCTGGAGATGCTGTCGGACGAGGCGCGCCGCACCCTCCTGGTGGCCAGCGCCGGTGCCCGCCCCACGCTGGCGCTGCTGCACGCGGCCGGCCGGGAGCACGCCGAGGCCGAGACGGCCCAGGCCGCGGCGCTCGGGCTGCTGGCGACCGAGGCGGAGGGGCCCGCCGTACGGTTCGCGCATCCGCTGATCTCGGCCGCGCTGTACGCGGAGGCCCCGGCGCAGGAGCGGCGGGCCGTGCACGCCGCGCTGTCCACAGCGGCCTCCGACCCGATCGAGCGGGCCCGGCACCTGGCCCTGGCGACCACCGGCACCGACCCGGAGGTGGCGGCCCGGCTCGCCGAGGCCGCCGCGCGGGCCCGGGACCGCGGGGCACCGTCCGTGGCCGCCTCGCTCGGGCTGCTCGCGGCCCGGCACACCCCGGCGGACAGCACTCCGGGCCCGGACGAACGGCGCCTGCAGGCGGCGGAGGACGCGATCACCGCCGGCGAGGCCGATCTCGCCCGGGACATCGCCCGCGACGTACTGACGCGTGCCACCGTGCCCGCCGAGCGCGTACGGGCCTGGATGGTGGTCATCGAGGCGGCCGGGCAGGCGCTCGGCGAGGTCGACGCCGTCTTCCCGCAGGTCCTGGCCGACGCGGGCGACGACCCGGGGCTGCTCGCCCTGGTCCACTACCAGCTCGCCTGGCGCGGCCTGGTCGTGGAGGGCGACTTCGCCGAGGCCCGGCAGGAGGCCGAGCACGCGGCGGAGCTGGCCGCCCGGGGCGGGGACCGGCGCACCGAACTGATGGCGTTGTCCTTCCAGGCCTCCACCGAGACCCTGATGGGCCATCCGGGCGCGCCCGCGACCGTCAAACGGGCACTGCGGGAACCCCAGGACCCGTATGTGGCCTGCCATCACAACGGCGCCGGCTCGGCCCGGTTCCGCTGGCTGATCATGAGCGACCAGCTCCCCGAGGCGCGGTCGACGATCACCGCGCTGCTGCGCGAGGTGCGGCGGCGCGGCATGGTCGAGAGCGAGGTGCACTTCCTGCGCTTCCTCGCCGACACGGAGCTGCGCACCGGGCACTGCGGCCGGGCCCTGGACCTGGCCCGCGAGAGCCTGCGGCTGGCCCGGGACGCCGGGATCGGCGAGGGCGCCTCGGCGATGCTCGCCTCCCTCGCGGAGGCCTCCGCCGGGGACGTGGACCGGGCGCTGGCGCTCGCGCGTGAGGCGGCCGACCACGCCGAGGTCGACGGCGACCAGATGTATCTGTCCCGGGCTCTGGCGGCCCTGGGCTACGCCCAGTTGGTGGCCGGGGACCCGGCGGCCACGGTCCGTTCGCTGCGCCGGGTGCGGGAGCTGGAGCACGGCCTCGGCATCAACGACCCGGCGCGCGGCCGCTGGCACGGCGACCTCGCCGAGGCACTGGTCCGCATCGGCGAACCGGGCGAGGCCCAGGACCTCATCGACACGACCCGCGCGCACGCGCTGCGGCTGGGCAGGGAGAGCGTGCTGGCCGTGCTCGACCGGGCCGAGGCGATGGTGCGGGCGGCACGCGGTGAACACGAGGGCGCCCTCGTCCGGTTGGCGTCCGTGCGGGACCGGCTCGGCAGGCTGGGCTACGGCCTGGAGGAGGCGCGGGCCGCCTTCGCGCTGGCCCGTCTGCGCGCCCAGGCCGCCGCGCTGCCCCGCACCGGCGGCACTCCCCTGCCGGGACCGGCGTCGTACGACGAGGCCGCCCGGCTGTTCCGGCGCTGCCGGGCGCTGCCCTGGCTGCGGCAGGTCGACGCGGCCGTCGCGGCCGGTTCCACGGCGGTGGAGGCGGCCTCCGTCGCGCCGCCCGTCGCGCTGGACGCGCTGGAGGGCCTCGCCTCGATGGAGCGTCAGGTCGCCTCGCTCGTGATGGAGGGCGCGACCAACCGGGAGATCGCGGCCCGCCTGTTCATCAGTGTCAAGACCGTCGAGGCGACGCTGACCCGGGTCTACCGGAAGCTGGGGATCCGTTCGCGGGTGGACATCGTCCGGCTGGCCGCCGGCCGCCGCACGACCTGACCCTCACCTGGGTTTACGGGGCGCGACCGAGGGTTTTCCCTGCCCAACTCCCTTAGGGAGTTCCCCCATTGGGAGCCCCCTGTCCCGGGCTCTAGCTTGGGGGCGTGCCGCTCGCCGGGCACACGGAGATCCGAACAACGGCGTCAGGGTCCCCGTGCTTCACCACACCCGCGCGACCCCCCACCGGCAACTCCCTGAGGAGACCCATGTTCGGGCTCAACCGCGCCAAGAAGGCCGCCGCCGTCGCTGCGGCGACCGCTGCCGCCGCCGCGACCGCGCTGCTCACCGCTCCCGCCGCCGTCGCCGCGCCCCAGCCGATCGTCGGCGGTACGACGACCACGACGACCGCGTACCCGTTCGTCATGCAGATCACGGACGCCTCGCAGAACCAGTTCTGCGGCGGCACGCTGGTCTCGCCCACCAAGGTCGTCACCGCCGCGCACTGCATGGTCGGTGAGTCCGCCGGCAGCGTGCGGGTGGTCGGTGGCCGCACCTACCTCAACGGCACCAACGGCACGGTCAGCAGAGTCAGCAAGATATGGATCCACCCGAGCTACACCGACGCCACCAACGGCGACGACGTGGCCGTGCTGACGCTGTCGACGTCGATGCCGTACACCACGGCGAAGTACGTCTCCTCCTCCCAGACCTCGGTGTACGCGGCCGGCGCCACCGCCCGCATCCTCGGCTGGGGCACCACCTCCGCGGGCGGCAGCTCCTCCAACCAGCTCCGCACCGCGACCGTACCGACCGTGTCCGACTCCAGTTGTGCGAGCTCCTACGGCTCCGACTTCGTGCAGAGCGACATGGTGTGCGCCGGAAAGACCTCCGGCGGCGTGGACACCTGCCAGGGCGACAGCGGCGGCCCCCTGCTCATCGGGGGCGTCCTGGCAGGCATCACTTCCTGGGGCGAAGGCTGCGCCCAGGCCGGTTACCCGGGTGTCTACACCCGGCTGACCACCTTCTCCAACCTGGTCACGACGCAGGTCAACTCGTAACCAGTCATAGCTCCTGAGTACCCCTCAGGTGAAAGACCAGGGGGCGTTGGGGGGGGGCCCCCGGGGCGCCGCCCC
>NZ_JBHUQX010000317.1:0-11318 GCF_042674225.1 Streptomyces sp. NPDC056948 | reverse complement strand
GTTCGCCTCGACGGAGGCCGTCGAGGCGAAGACCCAGGAGGTCCTGGACGCGGCGGCGGGCCTGGAGGGCCATGTCTTCAACCTCGGCCACGGCGTCATGCCGTCCACCGACCCGGACGCGCTGACGCGGCTCGTGGAGTACGTCCACACGCACACGGCACGCTGACAGGACTCCGTCAGGACGACGGGTCAGGGGGGTCAGGACGAGGGGTCAGGACGACGGGCCCTCCCGGGTCGCCCGGATCAGCCACCAGGTGGCCGCCAGGCAGCCGGCCGCGGGCAGGGCCAGCAGCACCGGTACGGCGTCGACACCGGCCAGTTCGATGCCCTTGCCCAGCACCGGCCCGGCCGCGACCCCGCCGATCATCGAGGCGGCGATCACATAGGCCCCCGCCCGCCGCGCCCGCGGCACCGCCCGGGACAGCCACGGCAGCCCCGTGGGGAAGATCGGCGCGTGGAACAGGCCGACACCGGCGTACGCGTAGGGGGCCGCCGCCGGGACGAGGGCCAGCAGGAGGCAGACCACCATGCCGACGGAGCTGACCACCATGATCGTCTGAACCGACCAGCGCAGCGTCAGCGGTGCGACCAGCAGCCGTCCCACGGTCACCATCAGCCAGAAGGCCGAGGTCGCCGTGGCCGCGGTCGCCGCG
The DNA here is from genome assembly GCF_042674225.1 of Streptomyces sp. NPDC056948. Lineage (NCBI taxonomy): Bacteria > Bacillati > Actinomycetota > Actinomycetes > Kitasatosporales > Streptomycetaceae > Streptomyces > Streptomyces sp. NPDC056948. Next base: position 10,665 of record NZ_JBHUQX010000317.1, on the reverse strand, counting down.
TCGTGCCCGACGGACTCCAGATGCGTCGGCTCCCAGCCGCCGACCCCGGTCTCCACCGCCACCATCAGGACGTACAGCGCGATGAAGACCGAGACGACCAGGGCCGCCGAAGTCCGCAGCCCGGGCGTCCCCTTCTCGGCCTCCTCGGCCTCCTCGTCGGGCGTCGGCGGTTCGGGCACCTCCCCGCCCTCGCGGACGCCGCGCTGCGCCAGGACCAGCACGGCGGACAGCGCGGCGAACCCGGCGAAGACGGCCGGGTACTCGCCCGGGCCCAGCAGCCCCAGGAGCGCGGGACCGCCCACGGCACCGAGGCCGTAGGCCGCGCCGATGATGTTGAGCATCGCCGGGCTGCGACGGCCGAACCCCACCGAGAACAACTGGTTGAGTCCGTAGTCGATGCCGCCGAAGCCCACCCCGGTCAGCAGCGCGCAGGCCAGCGCCCACGGCCAGGCTGAGGCCAGCGCGAAGCCGGTCCCGCCGAGTGCCATCAGCGCGTACGAGGCGGACAGCAGGGTTCTGTTGCCCAGCCGTCCGTGCACCCGGTTGAGCAGCAGCACACCGGCCACACCACCGACGAAGTGAGCGCTCAGGCTCAGCCCGGCGGCGGCAGGCGACAGGCCGAACTCCGTGCGGAACGCCGGGATCGCCGGACCGTACAGCGCCTGCAAGGCCCCGATCAGGGCGAAGCCCACACACGAGGCGACGACGGCGAACGGACTGAACAGGGGCCGCGCCACAGCGGTGTCGTGTGGCGCGGCCTGCGCCGAGGTCCCGGTCAAGAGACGTTCCTCTTCCCCGCGGTGCCCCTGCCCGGTGCGTCGCGCGGTGTCACGAGGGCACCGCGGCGGCGAGCGCGTCCTGCTCGTCTCCGGCCAGCAGGCGCTCCAGCACCCGCTGGCTGCGCAGCCCGTCGCCGAAGCGGGCCAGTGCGCTGTCGGCGCTGCGCGCGCCGGCGGTGTCCTGTGCGGAGACCGCGTCGCGCCACTCCCGGAGCTGGTGCCGGAACGTGTCGCTCCATCCGGGCACCTCACCGGGCGGCGAGGCGAGCGTCTCCTCGCGGGCGAACGTGCCCTGCTCCCAGGTGACACGGGACTTCAGGAAGTACGTCGTGTCGTCCTTGGAGTGGTAGTACAGCTCCTTGCGGTCGCCGATGATCTTCAGGGAGAAGCCGAGCTCCTCCGGCAGCGAGGACTTGGAGGTGACCAGGTTGAAGAAGGTGCCGTTCTCCAGACGGCCGCTGACGAAGGCGTAGTCGTCGACCTGGACGTCCTGGCCCTCCTTCTGCGGCACGTTGACCTGGAGCTTGGTGCGGCAGCTCGTGCTGTCGACCGGGCTGTCGAAGAGCCGGTCGAGCATGTCGACCAGATGCACGCCCAGGTCGCCCAGGGAGCCGCTGGTGGAGCGGCCCAGCGCGCTGTCCCGCCAGGTGAAACGGGAGCGGGTCAGGGCGCTGCCGCGCCGGAAGGCGGCCTCAGCGAAGAGGATGGAGCCCAGCTCCCCGCCGCGCACCAGGTTCCTGATCTCGCCGATGGCCTCCAGATAGCGGTAGTTGAAGCCCATGGCGCACACCAGGCCGCTCTCCTCGGCCAGCGCGGTGATGCGCTCGGCCTCCGCGACCGTCGTCGTCATCGGCTTCTCGCACAGCACGTGCCGGCCGTGCCGGAGGGCCTCCTCGGCGTAGTCGGCGTGCGTGTGGTTGGGCGAGGCGATGACGACCGCGTCGACATGCCGGTACAGCTCGGTCGTAGAGGAGAAGACGGGGCAGCCGAAGCGCTCGGCCAGCTCCGCCGCCTTGTCGGGCAGCACGTCGTACACGCCGGCCGGTACGACGCCGGGTACGGTCTCGGCGGCGCGCAGGTGCGCGAGGGCGATGCCGCCGGCGCCGATGATTCCTGTCTGCATGGTCTGCCTCTTTCAGGGACGGCCCACCGGCCCGGACGCACCGGACCGGGGGAGCGGTTCAGTGGCCGAGGTGGTGACGGAAGGCGGTGAGGAGGGCCTGGGCGTGCGGGTGCGGCGACACCCGCGCGAAGCGGCTCCTGGCCTCGGGCGTGCAGTTGGCGACGAGGTAGCCGTGGCGCACGGCGCCCAGCATCTCCAGGTCGTTGCCGCTGTCGCCGAACGCGAGGGTCCGCTCCGGTGCGACGCCGAAGCGGGCACACAGATGTCGTACGACGTTGCGCTTGCCGCACACCGGCGGGAGGAAGTCGACGTCGTAGCAGTCGGCGGGGTCCCCGGTGGCCGGGTTGCAGCGGCTGATGTTGAGCCCGAGGCCGTACTCGTCGGCGACATCGCGCACGAGGCCGAGGCTCCGCTCGTCGCGCCGCGGGTCGCCGAGGGAGCGGAAGTAGTAGTTGACCAGGAACTCGGTGGAGTTCCCGGTGTGCGGGTCGTGCTGCGGGAACAACTCGATCCCGTGCCGGGCGAGATGCTCCACGGCCGTCTCCACGCGGTCCCGGTCGAACCCGCTGTCCCGCAGAAGCTGCCGCCACTCGGGGTCGGGGCGGGCGACGCCGTCGGGGAAGAACGTCAGCTCGGTGCCGAGCGCGCCGGCCACGAAGTGCGGCAGGACGCGGGCGCCGCAGCGCGCCATCTTCTCCTGTACGGATGCCAGCGAGCTGCCGGTGACCCAGCCGAACAGCAGACCGTGCTCGACGGCCTCGGTCAGCAGGAACTCCTCCAGCGCGGCCAGGTGGGCGCGTTGCCCGGAGGTCGCGGCATGGGCCAGATAGGTCTCGTCGAAGTCGGAGAACGCGGCCCAGCCCACCGGGTCGGGCAGGCGCAGACGGGGCGGCGGACCGAGGTCCGGGCCGCCGCCGGCCTCGAACGGCAGGGTGTCGGTCATGCCGCCGCCCGGCGCGTCGCCGCGTACAGGGCCTCGACCACGCGGTCCTGCTCGCCGAGGGACAGCCCCGCGTGCAGTGGCAGATGCAGCACCCGGTCGTGCAGCCACTCGGTCCGCGGCAGGTGCGCCTGCCCGAAGAACCGCTCGCGCACCGGTGTCTCCTGTCGGTGTGTCAGGACGGGGTAGTAGACGTCCGTTTCCACCCGGCTCGCCCGCGCCAGCCGCTCCAGCAGCGCGTCACGGGCCGCCGCACCGCCGGGCGCGAGGACGGGGAACAGGTGCCAGGAGTGGTCGGGAGCGAAGGCGGGCGTCTCGATCACGCCCTCCTCGGCCAGCGGCCGCAGCGCCTCCACATAGCGCCGGGCGAGATACGTACGCCGCAGCCCGCGCAGACCGGTCCAGGGCAGCAGGGCCAGACCGATCGCGGCCATGGTGTTGTCGATGCGCGCGTTGAGCCCGAACGCCTCGCTCTTGACGTTCTTCCGGCCCGGCGCGAAGCCGTGGTAGCCGAGCACCCGGCAGCGCTCGGCGATCTCGGCCGAGCCGGTGACCACGGCACCGGCCTTCCCGCACAGCCCGACGTTCTTGTACGGGTTGAAGCTGAGGGCCGCCGCGTCGGAGTACCGCCCGACACCGGTCACCCCGATCGCCTGGCAGGCGTCCTCGACGATCCGCAGCCCGTGCCGGTCGGCGACGGCCCGCAGCCCGGCCATGTCGGCGAGCTTGCCGTACAGATGCACGGGGAGCAGCGCCACGGTGCGCGGGGTGATCCGCTCCGCCACCGACTCGGGGTCCAGGTTGCCGTCCGGCGTGGTCACGTCGGCGAGTACGGGTACGGCACCGCAGGCGAACACCGCGTTCTCGGTGGCGGCGAAGCTGTTGGCCGGCATGATCACCTCGTCGCCCGGCTCGACGCCCACGGCACGCAGGGCGATGGCGAGCGCGTCCGTCCCGCTGCCGGTCGCGACGGCGCAGGACAGCCCGGCATGGTCGGCGACGGCGTCCTCGAAGGCCGTGACGGCGGGACCGCTCGTGAACTCGCAGCTCTCCAGCACTCGCGTGAAGGCCTCGGCGGCGGCGCTCTTCTCCCGCGGTGACAGGAGCCGTTCCTTCGGCAGGAAGGGGACGTTCGACGCCTGCGAGGGTTCGGGGAAGAGGGAGGCGACGAACGCGTCGGGATGTCCTGGAGCGGAGTTCCACGACGAGAGGGTCTTCGCCAGTTCCCGGTTGGCGAGGGTGTCCCGTAAGGACTGGGCCACCCTCATGCCCCGGGCGAGGTCCTCGGTCACCCGGTGCAGACTGCGGCTGTCGCCGAGGAGGAGGGAGCCGGTGATCGTGCCGGGTTCGGCGGTGGAGACGGTCATGCGTACTCCTTGCGTTCGGATAGCGGGAAATCCTGCGCGAACGCGCGCATGGGTGTGGAATGCGAATTGTTTGATGGGCCGAATAACACTCGGACGCATTCCGTGGGGAATGCCTGAGTGGCCTACGTCGGCGATGCTGTCAGCGGTCGACAAGATGCGTCAACCGGCAGCTTTTTGCCGCAAGCTTCGCATGCCACTCCTGCTCTTGTTACGGTGGGTTCCCCGGGCGATACGCAGAGGGAGTGTTTCCGAGCGGTGTCACGTCATGTCGAGTCTGTTTCTTCGCTGCCCGATCTGCTGCGCGCCTGGCGCGTCGACGCGGGAAACAAAATGAACAGAGGAAGACCGTTACCTCAAAAAGAGGTTGCAGACCGCATGAGTGTCAGCGAACGCTGGTATCGGAATCTCGAAACCGGGCTGCACGCCCCGCTTTCCGGAGAAATACTCGAGCGCCTTTCCCGGGCCCTGCTGCTGGGCCCCGACGAACGCATGGCTCTGTACGGACACGCCCTCGGCGGTGCCGGCGGGCAGCCGACCGAGAACGCCGGGAACGCCGAGAACGCCGGGAACGCTGCCCCGGACGACGTCACCGACGCCCTCGCCGAACTCGCCTCGGCGCAGACCGACTTCCCCAGCTACCTCACCGACCAGGCGTGGAACCTTCTCGACCACAACGCGGTCATGGCCCGCTGGTTCCCCTGGGTCCGGGAGCCCGGTGCCAACCTGATGCGCTGGGCACTGACCACGACCGCGGCCCGCGAGCAGATCGTGGACTGGCCCCGGCACGCCGCGCAGTACCTCGCGCTGCTGCGTTTCGCGCTGGTGACACGTGCCGACGACGCCGACCTCGGCGCGCTGCGCGACGCCGTCCTCGACGACCGTGTGTGCCGCGACCTCTGGGACCGAAGCCCCAAGGTTCTCGCCTACCGGCACGGCCACCGCTACGAACTGCGCCTGCCCCACGTCTGTCCGGAGACCTTCACCGTCACCTCGCAGGTGCTGCTTCCCGCGTACCGGCAGGAACTTCGCTATGTCCTGCTGCTGCCCGTGAACCGGTGAGCTCGGTAATCCGTGAGCCCGGTGAACGCTGCCGTCGGGGCGTGCGTATGTGTCGGCAACCGCCCGCGGCGCGGGGAAGGCGGGTCGCGGGGCCGACGTGAGGAACAGGCGATGAACGACCGAGTTACCCCTGCGATGCACGCCCTGCCCGACGGCGAGGCGGAGCTCACGCTGGTGGTGCGGCTGCCGTGGGAGGACGTGGCCCGCCTCGGCCAGGAGGCCGGGCGGCTGGCGTCCCAGATGCGGCGGCCCGTGACGCTGGAGGAGGCGGTGAGTCATCGGCTGCGTTCGTCGCGGGCTGCCGCGCACGCGAAGCCGGCGGGGGAGCAGCCGCCGGCGGTGACGGCTTCGGCGTCGGTGTCGTCGTTGCCGTCCCGGCCGCCGGCGGAGCAGGCGCGGCAGGCGATCGATCGGATCAATGGGTCTGCCGGGACCGCGTAGGGGGGTCGCCGTGGGGGGTGCTGGCGCGTGGCCGGTGCGGCGCCGTCGTGGCCGTTCGCGCAGTTCCCCGCGCCCCTGAAAGGTCCCTTACAAGGAACCGCGCGTCTTCGCCGCCGCCTTGCGGGCCGCTACCAGTACCGGGTCCCAGACGGGGGAGAACGGTGGGGCGTAGCCGAGGTCCAGGGTCGTCATCTGTTCTGCCGTCATGCCCGACGTGAGGGCGACCGCCGCGATGTCGACGCGCTTGCCCGCGCCCTCCCTGCCCACGATCTGGACGCCCAGGAGGCGGCCCGTGCGGTGTTCGGCGAGCATTTTGACCGTCATGGGGGAGGAGTTCGGGTAGTAGCCGGCGCGGCTGGTCGACTCGATGGTGACCGTCTCGAAGCGCAGGCCCACGCGGTGGGCGTCCTTCTCGCGCAGTCCCGTGCGCGCGATCTCCAGGTCGCAGACCTTGCTGACGGCCGTGCCGACCACGCCGGGGAAGGTGGCGTAGCCGCCGCCGGCGTTGGTGCCGATGACCTGGCCGTGCTTGTTGGCGTGGGTGCCGAGCGGGATGTGCCGTTGCTGGCCGGAGACCAGGTCGAGGACCTCGACGCAGTCGCCGCCGGCCCAGATGTTCTCGTACCCGCGCACCCGCATCGAGCGGTCGGTGAGGAGACCGTGGTGCGTGCCGAGCGGGAGGCCGGCCGCCCGGGCGAGCGTCGTCTCGGGGCGTACGCCGATGCCGAGCACGACGACGTCCGCCGGGAAGTCGCGGTCCTTCGTGGCCACCGCGCGTACCCGGCCGTCGTCACCGGTCAGGATCTCGGTGACCTCGGCGTCGTTGACCATCGTGATGCCCAGGCCCTCCATGGCCTCGTGCACCAGGCGGCCCATGTCGGGGTCGAGGGTCGACATGGGCTCGCTGCCGCGGTTGACGACGGTCACCTCGTAGCCGCGGTTGATGAGCGCCTCGGCCATCTCCACGCCGATGTAACCGGCCCCCACGACCACCGCGCGACGGCCACGCGTGCGTGCCAGCGTGTCGAGCAGCGCCTGGCCGTCGTCCAGCGTCTGCACTCCGTGCACGCCGGGCGCGTCCACCCCGGGCAGGCCGGGCCGGATCGGCCGGGCGCCGGTCGCGATCACGAGCTTGTCGTACGACGTCCAGGACTCGGCGCCGGAGTCGACGTCACGCGCGCGTACCCGCTGCCCGTCGGGGTCGAGCTCGGTGACCTCGGTGCGCAGCCGCAGATCGATGTCCCGCGCGCGGTGTTCCTCGGGGGTGCGGGCGATGAGCCGGTCCCGGTCGGGGACGTCGCCGCCCACCCAGTAGGGGATGCCGCACGCCGAGTACGACGTGAAGTTGCCGCGCTCGAACGCCACGATCTCCAGCTCGTCGGGCTTGTTCAGACGGCGTGCCTGTGACGCCGCGGACATCCCCGCGGCGTCACCGCCGATCACGACCAGTCGCTCCCGTGTACTCCGCGTACGGCTCATGCTCATGCGAACACGCTACGGGAGCAGGGCATTTCAGTCCTGCTCGCCGGGCGTGCGCGGCTGTGCGGACTCCGGGGCCGGACGGGCCGTCGGCAGCGGGCCCAGCGCGCTCATCGCGGGCGCGGGCCGCGGGCGGCGCGGGAGGCGGGGGCGGACGACCCGCAGCCACAGCACGGTGATCAGGGCCGCCACCGCGGCGAACGGCAGGACCGCGCCGAGGGCCACCGCGAGCCAGCGCAGCATCGTCACGAACGCGTTCCAGCCGCCCGCCAGCGCGTCCACGAAGCCCGGGTCGTCGTCCTTCGCCTCCTTCTTCTTCACCGGGGTCTCGGACAGCGAGAGGGTGATGGTGGCCAGGCTCGTGCGGTCCTTCAGGGACGTCTGGCGGGCGAGCAGCGCCTCCAGGTCGGCCTGGCGTGTGCTCAGTTCGCCCTCCAGGGTCACCACGTCGCCGATCTTGGTGGCCTGGTCCATCAGCTCGCGGATCCGGGCCACGCTGGCGCGCTGCGACTTGATCCGGCTCTCCACGTCCACGACCTGGTCGGTGACGTCCTCGGCCTTGGCGCTGCGGTCGAGGAGCTTCCCGGTGCCCTCCAGCTCGGCGAGGACCTCGTCGTACTTCTCGACGGGCACGCGCAGCACGACCCGGGTCCGCTCGTGGCCGGCCTCGTCCCGGGTGGTGGTCTCGTTGCCGATGTAGCCGCCCGCGTTCTCGGTGCCGGTGCGGGCCTCGTCCAGGGCCTTGGGGACGTCCTTGACCTGCACGGTCAGGGAGGCGGTGCGGATGATGTGGCTGGCGGTGAGCTTCGGCGGCGCGGTCGCCCGGGCTCCGCTTCCGGCGCCGCCGGGGGCGGCCTCCTGCGCGCCGGACGTGTCGCCCGCCTTGCCGTCGGCCTGCGGGGCGGCGACTCCGCGGTCGGCGGTGCTGCCGGCGGAGTCCTCTCCCGCGCCGCTGCATCCGGTGAGTGCGAGGGCCGCGGCCAGCAGGAGAGCGGCCAGAGTCGGGGCGGGGTGGCGTGCGGGTCGTCGTGTGCGCATGTGGGCATCCCCCGGGGGTTGGTTTCCGCTGACGCTTCTTCGACGCCCGGGCGGCGCCGGACGTTTGGCCCTGGACGGTTCCGATGCGGTCACGGTCGGGACTCGTGCGGGACACCGGGGCACGGCGGCACTGTCAGCGGGGTCTGAGAGGCTGGAGGCATGCGCGAAGTTCACGCCCGTGCGGGCACGGGGCACGTCATCGTCATCGGGGCGGGTATCGCGGGCCTGGCCGCCGCGCACCGGCTGCTGGAGCGCGGGGCGCGGGTGACCGTGCTGGAGGCCTCCGACCGGGTCGGCGGGAAGCTGCTGCCCGGCGAGATCGCGGGCGCGCGCGTGGACCTCGGCGCCGAGTCGATGCTGGCCCGCCGCCCCGAGGCGGTGGCGCTCGCGCGCGAGGTGGGCCTCACCGACCGCCTCCAGCCCCCGGCCACCGCCACGGCCTCGATCTGGACCCGGGGCGCACTGCGCCCGATGCCCAAGGGGCATGTGATGGGCGTCCCCGGCACCGCCGCCGCCCTGTCCGGCCTGCTGTCCGACGAGGGCCTCGCCCGCATCGGACTCGACGCCGAGCTGCCCCGCACCGAGGTCGGGGACGACGTGGCCGTCGGGGAGTACGTGGCGGAGCGCCTGGGCCGCGAGGTCGTCGACCGCCTGGTGGAGCCCCTGCTGGGCGGCGTGTACGCGGGCGACGCGTACCGCATCTCGATGCGCTCGGCCGTCCCCCAGCTCTTCCAGGCCGCCCAGGCCCACACCTCCCTGACGGAGGGGGTCCGCGAGATCCAGGCGAAGGCGGCCGCCGCCCAGCAGAGCGGCCCGGTGTTCATGGGCCTCCAGGGCGGTGTGGGCACCCTGCCGCTCGCGGTGGCGGATTCGGTCCGGGCCCGCGGCGGCGAGATCCTGACGGGGACGCCGGTGACGGAGCTGCGCCGCACCCCGGCGGACGGCGGGTGGCGGGTCGTCTCCGGTGTGCACGTCTGGCACGCGAACGCGGTGGTCGTCGCCCTCCCCGCCCCGGCCGCCGCCGCCCTGGTGCGCACCGACAGCCCCGGGGCCGCCGCCGAGCTCGGCGCCGTCGAGTACGCCTCCATGGCCCTGGTCACCCTCGCCTACCGCCGCGCCGAGGCAGTCCTGCCCGACGGCAGCGGCTTCCTGGTGCCGCCCGTCGACGGACGCACCATCAAGGCCTCCACCTTCGCCTCGCGGAAATGGGGCTGGATCGCCGACGAGAACCCCGACCTGCTCGTCCTGCGCACCTCCGTCGGGCGGTACGGCGAGACGGAGATCCTCCAGCGCGACGACACCGAGCTCGTGGCCGTCTCCCGGCGCGACCTGAAGGCGGCGACCGGCCTGGACGCCACGCCCGTCGCCACCCGCGTGACCCGCTGGGACGACGGCCTGCCCCAGTACCCCGTCGGCCACCACGCGCGCGTGGCCCGCGTCCGCGAGCACATCGCCGGACTGCCCGGGCTCGCCGTGTGCGGCGCCCCGTACGACGGCGTCGGCATCCCGGCCTGCATCGCGAGCGCGTATGCCGCCGTCGACCAGATCCACGGTGACCTGCGGGGTGTGCAGGAGCTCACCGCCCACCCGGTGCAGAGCCTGCACGGCGGAGCAGGAGAATGAGGACATGAGCAACGACGCCTCCACCCCCGAGACCGGCAGGATCCCGAACAAGGGCAAGCTGGCCAAGGACCTCAACGAGGTCATCCGCTACACGCTCTGGTCCGTCTTCAAGCTGAAGGACGTGCTCCCCGAGGACCGCGCCGGGTACGCCGACGAGGTCCAGGAGCTGTTCGACCAGCTTGCCGCGAAGGACGTGACGGTCCGCGGCACGTACGACGTCTCGGGCCTGCGCGCCGACGCCGACCTCATGATCTGGTGGCACGCGGAGACCAGCGACGCGCTGCAGGAGGCGTACAACCTCTTCCGCCGCACGAAGCTGGGCCGGGCGCTCACGCCGGTGTGGTCGAACATGGCGCTGCACCGCCCCGCCGAGTTCAACCGCGCGCACATCCCGGCGTTCCTCGCCGACGAGACGCCCCGCAACTACGTGAGCGTCTACCCCTTCGTGCGCTCCTACGACTGGTACCTGCTGCCCGACGAGGACCGCCGCCGCATGCTCGCCGACCACGGCAAGATGGCCCGCGGCTACCCGGACGTGCGCGCCAACACCGTCGCCTCGTTCTCCCTCGGCGACTACGAGTGGCTCCTCGCCTTCGAGGCCGACGAGCTGTACCGCATCGTCGACCTCATGCGTCACCTGCGCGCCTCCGAGGCACGCATGCACGTCCGCGAGGAGGTCCCCTTCTTCACGGGCCGCCGCAAGGACGTCGCCGAACTGGTCGCCGGCCTGGCCTGATCAGCGGAGCCGTCGCTCGGCCCCCGGCTTCTACGGGGCCGTCGACCGCCGCACCGGCTCGGGCTCGGCGTGGGGGGCGG
>NZ_JBHUQX010000316.1:0-11397 GCF_042674225.1 Streptomyces sp. NPDC056948 | reverse complement strand
GTGTCCGCCCGCAGCGGTTGGCGCGTCAACGAACAGTCAGTCGGTATCCGCCCCCATCGCGCCGTTCCGAGGACGGACACCCCCCGACACGTCCCCGACCCACCACCCGGCGAGACGCGCCTACCGCACCAGACACGGCCGCTTGCCGTCGAACTCCCACCCCGGAACCAGGTACCGCATCCCCACCGCATCGTCCCGCGCCCCCAGCGCCTTCTCCCGGTACAGCTCGTGCGCCGCGAGAAGCCGGTCCATATCGAGCCGCACACCCAGCCCCGGAGCATCCGGAACCGCGACCTCGCCGTCGACGATGCGGGGCGGGGAAACAGTGAGCCGCTCCAGCCCCTCCTGCCAGATCCAGTGCGTGTCCAGCGCGTTGTACTCCCCCGGAGCCGCGGCCCCGCAGTGCGTCACCATCGCCAGCGAGATGTCGAAGTGGTTGTTCGAGTGGCACCCCCACGTCAACCCCATCGCGTTGCACAACTGCGCCACCCGCACCGACCCCCGCATCGTCCAGAAGTGCGGATCGGCCAGCGGAATGGACACCGACTGAAGAGCCAGCGCATGCGCCATCTGACGCCAGTCCGTAGCGATCATGTTCGTCGCGGTGGGCAACCCGGTCGCACGACGGAACTCCGCGAGAACCTCCCGCCCCGAGTAACCCCCCTCGGCCCCACACGGATCCTCGGCGTACGCCAACGTTCCCACCAGCGGCCGACACAGCTCAACCGCCTCACGCAGCGACCACGCCCCGTTCGGATCGAGGGTGACCCGCGCCTCGGGAAACCGCGCCTTCAGCGCCCGCACCGCCGCGACCTCCTCCGAACCCGCCAGCACACCCCCCTTGAGCTTGAAGTCCCGGAACCCATACAGGTCGTACGCCGCCTCCGCCTGCCGCACGATCGCCCCCGGCGACAACGCCTCCTCGTGCCGCACCCGGTACCACTCCACGTCCGAGTCCGGCTCCCGGACATACTCCAGATCGGTCCGGTCCGGATCACCCACGTAGAAGAGGTAACCCAGCACCCGCACGGAGTCCCGCTGCTGCCCATCCCCCAGCAGCGCGGCGACCGGCACGTCGAGATGCTGCCCGAGAAGGTCGAGCAGCGCCGACTCCACCGCGGTCACCGTATGAACCGTGGTCCGCAGATCGAACGTCTGGGCACCCCGCCCACCGGCGTCACGGTCGGCGAACCGCTCCCCGATCTCCCGCAGCACCCGCTGGTAGTCACCCACCTTGGCCCCGACGACGAGCGACTCGGCATCCCGCAGCGTCCGCGTGATCTTCTCCCCGCCGGGCACCTCCCCCAGCCCGGTACGCCCCTCGGAATCAGTGAGAACGACGACGTTGCGAGTGAAGTACGGCCCGTGCGCACCGGAGAGGTTCAGCTCCATGCTGTCCCTCCCGGCGACGGGATAGACGGCGAACCCGGTGACGATCGGCTGGCTGCTGCTGCTCATGCTGGTCCAAGTCCCTTGTGTCATGGATGAATCGGTCTACAGCCCAAAGACGTCCAGCGCCCACTCGACGGCCAGCACACCCCCCAGCCCGAGCACCGCGAGCACCGTCGTATAGGACGTACGCACCTTGATCGCCTCGACGACGGACAGGTTGAAGTACTCCTTGAACAGCCAGAACCCGGGGTCGTTCACATGCGAGAACGCGATGGAGCCGCACGCCACGGCCAGTACCATCACCTCCGGGTGCACCCCACTCCCCGCCAGCAGCGGCAGCGCCACACCTGAGGCCGTGACCACGGCGACCGTGGCCGAGCCGAGCGCGATGCGGAGGATGACGGCGACGAGCCAGGCGAGGACGATCGGCGAGATGGACCAGCCGTCGGTGACGTCCTTGATGTAGTCGGAGATACCGCCCTCGACGAGGACATTCTTGAAGGCCCCGCCCGCGCCGATCACCAGCAGGATCATCGCCATCGCCTGGGCCGCCGAGGCACAGGAGGTGCCGACGTCGCTCAGGCTCCGCCCGATCCGCGGCCCGAACACCCAGATCGCCAGGCACAGGGTCAGCAGCAGGGCGATCGGCGCCGACCCGACGAAGGCGACGACGTGCAGGAACGGGCTGTCTCCCGAAGCTGCCATGTCGGTCACCGCCGCGGCCACGATCAGCACCACGGGAAACAGCGCCACGAACAGCGACCACCCGAGGCCCGGCATCTCCTCCTCGGTGAACTCGCGCTCGCTGACCAGCCCCTTGGGGATGCTGGGCGTCATCCGGGCGACGAACGGAAGACGCGGCCAGGCCAGGGCTATGAGCGCCCCGGCGGGTACGGCGATGAACAGGCCGTAGAACAGCGTCAGTCCGACGGACGCGTGGAACGTCGCGGCGACGGCGGTGGGACCGGGGTGCGGCGGCAGGAAGCTGTGCATGGTGGACAGGGCGATGGACATCGGCAGCCCGACCCACAGCAGCTTCGCGCCGGTGACCCTGACCAGCGTGAACGCGATCGGCACGATGATGACGAACGCGACCTCGTAGAACATGGTCACGCCGATGAGCATGGACGTGACCACCATGGCCACCTGGACCCACCGCGGCCCGAAGGCGTCGAGGAGCTTGCCGGCTATGCGCTGTGCGGCGCCCGAATCCCCCATCACCCGGCCGACCATGGCACCGAGTCCGATGGTCAGCATCGTGTCGCCGATCTGGTCCCCGATGCCCTCGGAGAGGACGTCCGGGATGGTCGCCACCGGAATGCCACGGACCAGCGCGACACCCACCGCGACGAGCAGCAGGGCCGCGAAGCCGTTCATTCTCAGCCGGGTCATGAGGAGGAGCAGGACCAGAACGCTGATCCCGACTACAAGCAGAGGCAAGGCAGTTCCCCTTTGAACTGGTGGGAGCTCTGAACTGGTGGGGCTCTCATCCCCGTATGCAGATGGCGTCCACGTATGCAGATGGAGGCTAAGTGCGTGAACGGAGTGGGTCAATGGCCCGGGCGATCACAGATTGATGTGCGCGATCAGCGCGGACCTACGATGAGCCCATGGAGGAGAGCAGAGGCGTCCGCGGCGTGAAGTCGGCGGCCAGAACCGTCGCGCTGCTGGAACTGCTCGCGGAGCGGGGCGAACAGCCCTCGCGCCTCGACCAGCTCGCGGAGGACCTCGGCGTACCGCGCAGCAGCATGTACCAGTTGCTCCAGACGCTCGTCGACTCCGGCTGGGTCCGCACCGACGCCACCGGCTCCCTCTACGGCATCGGGATCCGCGCGCTGCTCACCGGCACCGGCTATCTCGACGGGGACCGCCGCATCCGGGTGGTCCGGCCGTATCTGAACGAGGCGTCGGACGCGCTCGGCGAGACGATCCACATGGCACGGCTCGACGGCCGGGACGTCGTCTACCTGGCCACCCGCGAGTCCCACGAGTATCTGCGCACCATCAGCCGGGTCGGCCGCCGTGTCCCGGCCCATGCCGGCGCGCTGGGCAAGGCGCTGCTCGCCGAACGCGCCGACGACGAACTCCCCCTCACCGACGGGCCGTTGACCGTCCTCACGGAGAACACGCACACCGACCGCGCCGCCCTGCTCGCCGACCTGGCCCGGGTGCGCGAGCGCGGCTACTCCATCGACCGCGAGGAGACGGTGCCGGGCATCGCCGGCTTCGGCTTCGCCCTGCGCTACGGAACACCGGCCGTCGACGCGATCAGCTGCTCGGTCCCGGTGGCCCGGCTGACCCCGGAGCACGAGACCCGCATCGTGTCCGTGATGCAGGAGGTCCGAGCGAAGATCGAGTCACAACTGCCACCGGTCTCGGGCGTACCCGACTGGCGCTAGGGCCGACCTGCCCACCGTCCACCACACGAGAAAAGTGCCGGTCACATGGTCGTGACCAGCACTCTCCCCACACCGCTCAGAATCAGGCGCGCATCCCGCTCAGCCGGTCGCCCCGTCCGGCAGGACCCCCGCCCGGAACGGCTCCACACCTTCGAGCGTCCGCACCCGCGTCGGCTCGATCAGCAGCATCACCCGGCGCTCGCCGGGCAGCATCCACGGATACCGGTCCTGCCCGAGGTACTTGCGCGTCAGCCGGTCCATGCCCCGCTCCGCCTCCTCGCCCTCCACGAACCGGACGACCTTCCCCCGGATCTCGGCCCGGTCGTACGGGTTCTCCGGGTCGTGGTGGGACAGCGAAACGTACGGATTGCGCCGCAGATTCTCCTCCTTCACCCGCCCGATCGAGGTGTTGACCATGACGCACTCGTCTTCGATGTCCGCCCACATGGGCGATACCTGAGGCGCTCCGTCCGCCCCCACCGTCGCGAGATGCCAGAAGTTCGGCGCGAGAAGTCGCTCGCGAATATGCCCGTTGAGCTTGCCGTTCACGTAAGTCACTGCCTTTCCGGGCCCATGATCACCAGGCCCGGGGTCATCCCTACCCTCAACCCGCCCCGACCGACAAGCCGATCTTCGGCCCCGGCCGAACCCGCCGGTAGCCGTAGCTTCCTACAATCCGTGATCCTGGCCGAACAGACCGTAGTCAGCGCAGCCCCGTCCCCCTAGCTTGTGGCGCGTGCGCCGACCTTCAGCCCGCCCGAGCCAGCCCGCTCCCACTCCCCATCCGCAGTCCGCCCCCACGGCCCCGCCCTTCAACGCCCCGGCCGCCCGCCGCCTGCGCGCCGCCCTCGGCATGACACCCGAGCACGTCGCCCACGGCATGCGCGTCTCCTACGGACACCCCCGCGTCACCCCGGACCACGTCATCGACTGGGAGCGCGGGGCCTCGGCCCCGTCCAACTCCGAACTCACCGCCCTCGCGGGCGTGTTGTGGTGCTCCCCCGGCGAACTCATCGGCAGACCCCGCACCCTGCGCGAGCACCGCATCGCCCGCTGCCTCGCCCCGGAGGACGTGGCCCGGACCGTGGGACACGAGGTCCACGCGTATCTGCGCATGGAGGAGACCGACACCTGGCGCGGCACGGACCGCCAGTCCGGCGCCCTCGCCGACATACTCGGCCTGTGCCTGCGCGACTTCGTCACCGTCACGGGCCGGAACGCCAAGCTCGGCGACCTGCTGCGCAGCGCGGTCAGCACCCGCTGGCAGGCCTACGTGCGCCCGGTGGCCAAACTCGTGCCCCTGGACCGGCCGTTCCTGGAGGGCGCCCTGCGGGCGCTGCACGAGGACTACCAGGGCCACATGGCCGCCACCCTGAGCTGGGGCGGCGGCAGCAGCGACGCGGGCGGCACCGCCCGCGACTTCCTCGACCGGATCGTCGAACACTTCTGGACGAGGATCCAGGAAAGCCCGACCGGGAGCACCGGGAGCACCGGCGCCTAGAACACCGACTCGGCCTCGTCCATCCGGTCCTTCGGCACCGTCTTCAGCTCGGTCACGGCTTCCGCGAGCGGCACCATCACGATGTCCGTCCCGCGCAGCGCGGTCATCCGGCCGAAGCGGCCCTGGTGCGCCGCCTCCACCGCGTGCCAGCCGAACCGCGTGGCGAGCACCCGGTCGTAGGCGGTCGGTGAGCCGCCGCGCTGGACGTGGCCGAGAATGACCGGCTTGGCCTCCTTGCCGAGCCGGCGCTCCAGCTCATGGGCGAGTGCCGCGCCGATGCCCTGGAAGCGCTCGTGGCCGAACTTGTCGATCGCGCCCTTGCCGTAGTCCATGGTGCCGTCCGCGGGGTGGGCGCCCTCGGCGACGGCGACGACCGCGAACTTCTTGCCGCGGGCGAAGCGCTCCTCGACCATCTTGACGAGATCGGCCGGATCGAACGGACGCTCCGGCAGACAGATGCCGTGCGCACCCGCCGCCATGCCGGACTCCAGCGCGATCCACCCGGCGTGCCGCCCCATGACCTCCACCACCATCACCCGCTGGTGGGACTCGGCGGTCGTCTTCAGACGGTCCATCGCCTCGGTGGCGACGCCCACCGCCGTGTCGAAGCCGAAGGTGCGGTCCGTGGAGGAGATGTCGTTGTCGATCGTCTTCGGGACGCCCACGACGGGCAGGCCCGCGTCGCTCAGCATGCGCGCGGCCGTCAGCGTGCCCTCGCCGCCGATCGGGATCAGCGCGTCGATGCCGAACTCGTGGATCATGTCGGAGGCGTTCTCGCAGGCCTCACGGAGCCGGTCGCGCTCCAGCCTGGACGACCCCAGGATCGTGCCGCCGCGGGCCAGGATGCCGCTGACCGCGTTCAGGTCGAGGGCGCGGTAGCGGCCGTCCAGCAGGCCCGAGTAGCCGTCCTCGAAGCCGATGACCTCGTCGCCGTAGTTGTCGACCGCCCGGTGCACGACCGACCGGATCACGGCGTTCAGGCCGGGGCAGTCGCCGCCTGCGGTGAGAACTCCGATACGCATCGTGCTGTGTCTCCTGCTCGCTGTTGACACCGGTGAGCTTCTGCCGATTGTTTCACGCTCCCCAGCCCGGCGGGGTACCCCGACTCTGACGGGCGCCTTATCCATCGGCGGAGGTATTGTCAAGGCGGTTCCGCTCACCTCGATGGGCGATTTTTCGACGTCCCACAGAGACAGCTCAAGAGTCATCCCACAGAGACACCACTGAGAACATGCCACTGAGACGAAACGGAGAGCGCGCGTGACCCGCAGCGTGTACGTGACCGGCATCGACCGCGGCGACGGGCGCCAGGTCGTCGAACTGGGGGTCATGGAGCTCCTCACCCGGCAGGTCGACCGGGTCGGCGTCTTCCGTCCCCTCGTCCACGACGGGCCCGACCGCCTCTTCGAGCTGCTGCGCGCCCGCTACCGGCTCACCCAGGACGCGGCGACCGTCTACGGCATGGACTACCACGAGGCGTCCGCCCTCCAGGCCGAGGCGGGCACGGACGAGCTGGTGTCCACGCTCGTCGAACGGTTCCACCTGGTGGCCCGCGAGTACGACGTGGTCCTGGTCCTCGGCACCGACTTCGCCGACACCCAGCTCCCGGACGAGCTGTCGCTCAACGCCCGGCTGGCGAACGAGTTCGGCGCGTCCGTGATCCCGGTCGTGGGCGGCCGCAAGCAGACCGTCGAGTCGGTGCTCGCCGAGACGCGCAACGCCTACCGGGCCTACGACACGCTGGGCTGCGACGTCCTGGCCATGGTCACCAACCGGGTCGCCCGCGAGGACCGCGACGAGATCGCCCGCCGGCTCGACTCCCGGCTCCCCGCGCCCTGTTACGTCCTGCCCGACGAGCCCGCGCTGTCCGCGCCGACCGTCTCGCAGATCAGCCACTCCCTCGGCGGCAGGGTCGTCCTCGGCGACGACTCGGGGCTCGCCCGGGACGTGCTCGGCTTCGTCTTCGGCGGTGCGATGCTGCCGAACTTCCTGGGCGCCCTGACCCCGGGCTGCCTCGTCGTCACCCCGGGCGACCGGGCCGACCTGGTCGTCGGCGCGCTCGCCGCGCACAGCGCCGGCACCCCGCCGATAGCCGGCGTGCTGCTCACCCTGGACGAGGTGCCCGGCGCGGACATCCTCACCCTCGCCGACCGCCTCGCGCCGGGCACCCCGGTGCTGTCGGTGACCGGCACCAGCTTCCCCACCGCCGAGCAGCTCTTCTCCCTGGAGGGGAAGCTGAACGCGGCCACCCCGCGCAAGGCGGAGCGGGCACTCGGCCTGTTCGAGCGGTTCGCCGACACCGGCGAGCTCACGCGCCGGGTCTCCGCGCCCAGCAGCGACCGCGTCACGCCGATGATGTTCGAGCACAAGCTGCTGGAGCAGGCCCGCTCCGACCTGCGCCGCGTGGTGCTGCCCGAGGGCACCGAGGAGCGTGTGCTGCACGCCGCCGAGGTGCTGCTGCGCCGGGGCGTGTGCGAGCTGACCCTGCTCGGCCCGGTCGACCGGATCCGCAAGAAGGCCGCCGACCTGGGCATCGACCTCGGCGAGTCCCAGCTCATCGACCCGGCCGCCTCCGACCTGCGCGACGCCTTCGCCGAGCAGTACGCGGCCCTGCGCGCCCACCGGGGCGTCACCGTGGAGCTGGCGTACGACGTGGTCTCCGACGTGAACTACTTCGGCACGCTGATGGTCCAGGAGGGCCTCGCCGACGGCATGGTCTCGGGCTCGGTGCACTCCACGGCCGCGACCATCCGCCCGGCCTTCGAGATCATCAAGACCAAGCCGGACGCCGCCATCGTCTCGTCCGTGTTCTTCATGTGCCTGGCCGACAAGGTCCTCGTCTACGGCGACTGCGCGGTCAACCCCGACCCGAACGCCGAGCAGCTCGCGGACATCGCCATGCAGTCGGCGACCACGGCGGAGCAGTTCGGCGTGGAGCCGCGCATCGCGATGCTGTCGTACTCCACCGGCACCTCCGGCTCCGGCGCCGATGTCGACAAGGTGCGCGAGGCGACCGAGATCGTGCGCTCGCGCCGGCCCGACCTGAAGATCGAGGGCCCGATCCAGTACGACGCCGCCGTGGAGCCGTCGGTCGCGGCGACCAAGCTGCCCGGCTCCGAGGTCGCCGGGCAGGCCAGCGTGCTGATCTTCCCCGACCTGAACACCGGCAACAACACCTACAAGGCCGTGCAGCGCTCGGCCGGCGCGATCGCCGTCGGCCCGGTGCTCCAGGGTCTGCGCAAGCCGGTCAACGACCTGTCCCGGGGCGCCCTCGTCCAGGACATCGTCAACACCGTCGCCATCACGGCGATCCAGGCACAGTCCCCGGCCCCGTCCCCGAGTGAGAAGGCAACCGCCCAGTGAGCCCGTCCCGCGTCCTCGTCCTCAACTCCGGCTCCTCGTCGCTGAAGTACCAGTTGCTCGACATGGGCGACAGCAGCCGGCTGGCGGTGGGGCTGGTCGAACGCATCGGTGAGCAGTCCTCGCGACTCAAGCACACCCCGGCGGGCGGCGAGAGCCGGGAGCGCGGCGGCGCGATCGCCGACCACGACGCCGCGCTGAAGGCCGTGGCCGAGGAACTCGCCAAGGACGGTCTCGGTCTGGACTCGCCCGAACTGGCCGCGATCGGGCACCGGGTGGTGCACGGCGGGAAGTCCTTCACCGAGCCGACCGTCGTCGACGACGCCGTGCTCACCGAGATCGAGCGGCTCATCCCGGTGGCCCCGCTGCACAACCCGGCCAACCTCACGGGCATCCGCACGGCGCAGGCGCTGCGGCCCGACCTGCCGCAGGTCGCCGTCTTCGACACCGCGTTCCACACGACCATGCCGGAGTCGGCCGCCCGCTACGCGATCGACGTGAAGACGGCCGACGAGCACCGCGTGCGGCGCTACGGCTTCCACGGCACCTCGCACGCCTATGTCTCCCGGGCCACCGCCGAGCTGCTGGACAAGGACCCGGCCGAGACGAACGTGATCGTGCTGCACCTGGGCAACGGGGCGTCCGCCTCGGCCGTGCGGGGCGGCAAGTGCGTGGACACCTCCATGGGGCTGACGCCTTTGGAGGGGCTCGTGATGGGTACGCGCTCGGGAGACATGGACCCGGCCGTCATCTTCCATTTGATGCGTGTTGGTGGAATGTCCGCGGACGAGATCGACACTCTTCTCAACAAGAAGAGCGGTCTGATCGGTCTGTGCGGCGACAACGACATGCGGGAGATCCGCCGTCGCGTCGACGAGGGCGACGAGCGGGCGGAGCTGGCGTTCGACATCTACATTCACCGCCTGAAGAAGTACATCGGTGCCTATTACGCCGTGCTCGGTCGGGTGGACGCGGTCGCCTTCACCGCCGGTGTCGGCGAGAACGCTGCCCCCGTACGGGAGGCCGCCCTGGCGGGCCTGGAGGAGCTGGGCCTGGTGGTGGACGGCGAGCGCAACGCCGTACGCGGCGACGAGGCGCGGCTGGTCTCGCCCGACGGCGCCCGGGTGGCGGTGGCGGTGGTACCTACTGACGAGGAATTGGAGATCGCGACACAGACCTACGCGCTGGTAATTGGTTCGGGGAATCACACCTGAGCGGCATCCCGCCCTTTTGTATTTTCCGCCAGACGGAATATTCCGTTGCGAAACAAACCGATAGGATCGCCCCCATGCGCCGTTCGAAAATCGTCTGTACTCTCGGCCCCGCGGTCGACTCCCACGAGCAGCTTGTCGCGTTGATCGAAGCCGGTATGAACGTGGCCCGCTTCAACTTCAGCCACGGCACGCACGCCGAGCACCAGGGCCGGTACGACCGGGTCCGTGCCGCCGCCAAGGAGACCGGCCGGGCCATCGGTGTCCTCGCCGACCTCCAGGGCCCGAAGATCCGCCTGGAGACCTTCGCCGAAGGTCCCGTGGAGCTGGTGCGCGGTGACGAGTTCACCATCACCACCGACGACGTCCCGGGCGACAAGACGATCTGCGGGACGACCTACAAGGGTCTGCCCGGCGACGTGACCAAGGGCGACCAGGTCCTGATCAACGACGGCAACGTCGAGCTGAAGGTCACCGAGGTCGAGGGCCCCCGGGTGAAGACGATCGTCATCGAGGGCGGCGTCATCTCCGACCACAAGGGCATCAACCTGCCCGGCGCGGCCGTCAACGTGCCCGCGCTGAGCGAGAAGGACATCGAGGACCTCCGCTTCGCGCTGCGCATGGGCTGCGACCTGGTCGCGCTGTCGTTCGTCCGCGACGCCAAGGACGTCCAGGACGTGCACCGCATCATGGACGAGGAGGGCCGCCGGGTCCCGGTCGTCGCCAAGGTGGAGAAGCCGCAGGCGGTGCAGAACATGGAGGACGTCGTGATGGCGTTCGACGGTGTGATGGTCGCCCGCGGTGACCTCGCCGTCGAGTACCCGCTCGAGAAGGTCCCCATGGTGCAGAAGCGCCTGATCGAGCTCTGCCGGCGCAACGCCAAGCCGGTGATCGTGGCGACCCAGATGATGGAGTCGATGATCACCAACTCCCGTCCGACCCGCGCCGAGGCCTCCGACGTGGCCAACGCGATCCTGGACGGCGCCGACGCGGTCATGCTGTCCGCCGAGTCGAGCGTGGGCGCGTATCCGATCGAGACGGTCAAGACGATGTCGAAGATCGTCTCCGCGGCCGAGCAGGAGCTGATGTCCAAGGGCCTGCAGCCGCTCGTCCCGGGCAAGAAGCCGCGGACGCAGGGCGGTTCGGTGGCCCGCGCCGCGTGCGAGATCGCCGACTTCCTCGGCGGCCGGGGCCTGGTGGCCTTCACCCAGTCCGGCGACACCGCCCGCCGGCTGTCCCGCTACCGCGCCCAGCAGCCGATCATCGCCTTCACCACCGACGAGGGCACCCGCAACCAGATGGCGCTGAGCTGGGGCGTGGAGCCGTACGTGGTGCCGTTCGTGAACAGCACCGACGAGATGGTCGACCTGGTCGAGCAGGAGCTGGTCAAGCTGAACCGCTTCAACGACGGCGACATCGTGGTCATCACCGCCGGTTCGCCCCCCGGCGTCCCCGGCACCACCAACATGGTCCGCGTCCACCACCTGGGCGAAGCCAAGTCCTGACCCGCAAAGGGCCGTGAAGGCCCCTGAAC
>NZ_JBHUQX010000315.1:0-11411 GCF_042674225.1 Streptomyces sp. NPDC056948 | reverse complement strand
CCCCCGGGGTGGCCGCCCTCTCCGGCTGTCGCAGACCGGTACCGCTACTCGGTCTTGACCTTGATGGAGCCGTCGATGATGCCCTTCTTGGCCTTGTCCACGGCGTCCTTGAGCCCCGCGACCTTGCCGAACTCCGGGTTCGCCTCGGAGACTCCGACGCCGTTGACCTTCAGGTCGAAGGTCTGGGTGCCGGTCAGCGGCTTGCCGTCGTCGACGGACTTGGCCAGCGCGTAGACGGCGCCGCCGACGTCCTTGAGGGCGGAGGTGAGGATGTACTGCTTGTACGCGGCCAGGGGGGCCTGCTTGTACTGGTCGGAGTCGACGCCGATCGCCCAGACCTTCGCTTTGGCGGCGGCCTCGATCACGCCCTGGCCGGAGAGACCTGCCGCCTGGTAGACGACGTCGGCCTTCTTCTCGATCTGGCCCTCGGCGGCAGCCTTGCCCTTGTCGGGGCTGGCGAAACCGCCCTCCTCGGCCGTCTGCGTCAGGTACTGCGACAGGACCTTCACCTTCGGGTTGGTGTCCTGAACACCCTGCTTGTAGCCGGCCTCGAACTTGTGGATCAGCGGGATGTCCACACCGCCGACAAAACCGACGGTGTTCGACTTGGTGACCTTGGCGGCGGCGACACCGGCGAGGTACGAGGCCTGCTCCTCGGCGAAGACGAGGGAGGCGACGTTCTTGCCCTCGACCACGGAGTCGACGATGCCGAAGGTGGTGTCCGGGTACTTGGCGGCCACGGTCTTCATCGCCGGGCCGTAGGCGTACCCGACGCCGATGACCGGGTTGTAGCCCTGCTTGGCCAGCGAGATCAGCCGCTGTTCCTTGTCGGCGTCGGTCTCGCCCTCGGTGGGCTCGATGTCGGCCGTCTTGTAGCCGTACTCGTTCTTGGCCTTCGTCAGACCGGCGTAGGCGGCGTCGTTGAAGGACTGGTCGCCCTTGCCGCCGACGTCGTAGGCGATGGCGAGACCCTTGTCGTCCTTCGTGTCACTGCCGCCGCTCTCACTGCTGGTGCTGCCACAGGCCGTGGCGACGAGACCGAGCGACGCGACCCCCACCGCGACACGGGTCAGTTTGGAAATCCGACGCATCTGAAGTTCCCCATTCTCCAAAGCCCCGCAGTGGGCGCTCAGTGCGGCGCACATTAACGCGCGTAGACACCCTTGGGAACGGTTCACAGTGGGGCCGTTATCCATTCGTGCCGATGGCCGGTTACGTCCTGGTGAACCACGGGAGCGAACGGGGCCGAAAGGTGCGGTCGGGGACACGGCGCGAGCCTGTTCGTCACGCGCCGTTCCTCACCCACGTCCGGAGTCCTTCTCGGAGGTCCGGGGCTGTCCTAGCGGAGGCCGTTGACCAGGGCCGCGGCAGTGAAGAGTTCCACGCCGACCGTGATCGCGGACTCGTCGACGTCGAAGTCGCCCTGGTGGAGATCGCGTACATGGCGCTCGCCGGGGACGCGTACGCCCAGTCGGGCCATGGCGCCGGGGACGTGCTCCAGGTACCAGGAGAAGTCCTCGCCGCCGAGGCTCTGCTCGGTGCCCAGGACGGACTCGACCCCGCGACGGGCGATCATGGCGTCGCGCAGCAGCTCGGTCACGCCGGGCTCGTTGACGACGGGCGGCACGCCGCGCACGTAGTTGATCTCCGACTTGGCGCGGTGCAGATTGGCGATCTCGTCGATCGCGGCGACCACGACGTCGGGGGCCTGGCGCCACGCCTCGATGTCGAGGCAGCGCACGGTGCCGGAGAGCTCGGCGTGCTGCGGGATCACGTTCGGTGCGTGTCCCGACTCGACGCGGCCCCAGGTGATGGCGAGCCCGCTGCGGCTGTCGAAGCGGCGGCCGACCAGGGCGGGTACGTCGGTGACGACACGGGCCGCCGCGGTGACCAGGTCGGTCGTGAGGTGAGGGCGTGCGGTGTGGCCGCCCGGGCCGTCGAGGGAGATCTCCAGCCGGTCGCAGGCGGAGGTGATGGGACCCTCGCGGAGTCCGACGTACCCCGCGTCCACCCGGGGGTCGCAGTGCACGGCGATGATCGCGCCGACCCCCTCCAGCGCCCCGCACTTGATGACGTCGGCGGCGCCGCCGGGCAGCACCTCCTCGGCGGGCTGGAAGATCAGCCGGACGGGGCGGGGCAGCAGGCCCTGCTTGTGCAGTTCGGCGAGGACCAGGCCGGCGCCGAGGACGACGGTGGTGTGCACGTCGTGGCCGCAGGCGTGGGCGCGGTCGGGCACGGTCGAGCGGTACGGGCACTCGGCCTTGGTGTCCGGGATGGGCAGGCCGTCGATGTCGGCCCGCAGGGCGAGCATGCTGGGGCCGCCGTCCCACTGCTCGCCCTCTACGCCGATGTCACAGACGAGTCCGGTGCCGACGGCGAGTACGCGCGGTTTGAGGCCGGCCCGCTCGAGCCGCTCCTTGATCGCGGCGGTCGTGCGGAACTCCTGGTTGCCCAGCTCCGGGTGCATGTGCATGTCGCGTCGGAACGCGATGAGCTCTGCGCGCAGGGCGTCGGGCAGTGCGCCGGGAAGGACGGCTTCGCCGGGAAGATCGACCTCGGACTCCAGTGACATCAATTGCTTCACCCTCTGAAGGGTAGGGCGCCAGGGCGGTCGACTGACCCTCGATCAACAAAACTTCAACCCGTTAGGGGAAGAAAATATGACCGCCGGACGTATGGCTATCAAGTGAGATGGGTAAACTCGCCCGCCTTTCGAGCCGAGCCGGTCACCACACTCCATGGAGTGTGACTTCGACCACACCTCGGTCGCGACTCTGTTACCCATCCATCCTCTTCCACGGATACCACGCCCCGCGCGGGGAACACTGTCTTGTTCCTCTCACTGACGCACCGCCCCGATAGTGTGCGGCCCGTGCGCGCCGACAGCCCCGAGTTCCTCACAGCCACCCAGGCCTCGTACGACGCCATCGCGGAGGCCTATGCCGCCGGGTTCCCCGACAGCCTGGCCGGGAGACCCCTGGAGCGGGCGCTGCTGACGGCCTTCGTCGACCTGGTCCGGGCACCCGGAGCGCCGGTGGGGCCCCCGGTCGCGGACATCGGCAGCGGCCCCGGGTACGTCGCGGCGCGGCTGCACGGCCTCGGACTGCCGGTGTTCGGGGTCGATGTCTCGCCCCGCATGGTGGCCCTGGCCCGCCGGGCGCACCCGGGGCTGCGGTTCCACGTCGGTTCGATGACGGCCCTGGACCTGCCGGACGAGACGCTCGGCGGCATCGTCGCGCTCTACTCGATCATCCATGTGCCGGACGATCATCTGCCGTCGGTCTTCGCCGAGTTCCACCGCGTGCTGCTGCCGGGCGCGCCGGTCCTGCTCGGCTTCCAGTCCGGCGACGAGGACGGGCATCTGCGTCTCACCGAGCGCTTCGGCAGCCCGATCTCGCTCGACTACTACTGGCGCACCCCGGACACGGTCGCGACCGCCCTCACCAAGGCCGGCCTGCGCCTCCACGCCCGCGTACTGCGCGAGCCGGAGGGCGAGGAGAAACACCCCCGGGCGTTCCTGTTGGCCCACAAGCCGGGCTCTGCCGGGGCGTGAGCCGGTCAGGAGCCCGGGCCTGAGGGCGCCTAGGCGCCGCGCCGGTCTGTCTCGCTCAGGGCGTGGATCCGCCACCGGTCGGGCATGTGAAGCGGCTCCGGGAGCGCCGGTCGGCGTATCGGTCCGCTCCGGGCCGGAGCGGGATCCGTCCCGGTCGACGTGCAGGCCCGACGTGGGGCCGTCGCCGCCTGGCCTGCCCGATCCCGCAGGTCTGGCCGACAGTCGGAGTCGCGAGGGCCGTCTGAGCCGCCGGGGCCGGCTCCCGGGCCCCCGAGGGGCCCCTGCCGGGCCTCAGCCGGCGGCCACCGCGCCTGCGGCGTCCGCCGGGCCCGCCCTGCGTGCCGAACCCACCGTCCCCGCCGGGCCGGACACGCTCGCCCTCCCGGTAGGCCCCGGGATACTCCCCGGCCCGGCAGAACCGGTCATGGTCGCCGAGCCCGTCGGACCCGGGATGCTTCCCGGGCCGGTGGAGCCGGTCATGGTTGCCGAGCCCGTCGGGTCCGTGATGCCGCCCGGCCCTGCGGAGCCGGTCATGGTTGCCGAGCCCGTCGGGTCCGTGATGCCGCCCGGGCCGGTCGGCCCGCCGGTGCCCCCGGCCGTGGACAAGCGGTGTACATCCCGCGCCGCACCCGTCACGCCCGACAGGAAGCCCTGGGCTCGGGGGGACGCGTTCTCGGTCAGCCAGGCGGGGTCGATGTCGCATACCGCTACGCGGACCTCGGTGCCGGAGAGGGCCAGGGGGAGGGTGTGGACGACCGTGGACGGGAAGCTGAGGATCGTGCGGCCGATGGGGCCGCGGCGGGCGATCAGCTCGAGGGGGAGTTCGGGGCGGACGATCTCCAGGCCCGTCTCCACCGCGAGGCGGCGGAGCTTCGTCGGGCTCTCGCGGCGGTGGGCGAAGTAGCGGGTGGCGCCGTGGGCGGCGGCCAGGGCGCGGACGGCCTCCAGGTAGCGGTCGTCGTCGACGACCCCCGTCTCCACCAGGGACGTGCCCACCATGTCGGCGCCCTTGGTGATGCGGGGCGGGCCGAAGCGGGCCCGGGTCCAGGCGAAGTCGTTGGCGCTGATCGTGACGCCCTCCGGGGTCTCCTCCATCGGCATGGAGGAGAAGATCTCCACCCGGCGCCCGCCCCCGGGGGTGAGGCGGCGGCGGGCCGAGGAGGACACCGGCGCGAAGATCAGGTCGCGGGGGCCGGGGCGGCCGCCCTTGCGGTGCCAGCGCACCAGCCTTTCGCCCCGGGCAAGCTGGCCGACGAACTCCATCGTCGCCGTGCCGTCGTCGACGACGACCAGGTCACGGGCGCGGGTGATGGTCAGGAGGAGCTGAACGTAGCGGGAGAAAGGGTCACCCAGGACGATCCGGCGGGCCTTGCGGAGTACGCCCGTGAGGCCGCCGATGGTCTGGAAGGGCGCCAGGGGCCCGCCGCGCGCCTCCTCCCAGCGGACCGCGTGCCCCTCGTCACGGGCCAGGTCGGACATCCGCCGTAGCTGGCCGCGTGTCATCGGGTCGACGGGCGACAGCACCACGAGGGTGAGCCCCACGCCGGGCGCATGCGCGTGCGCCCACTCCAGCACGTTCAGCAGCTGTACCGGACTCTCGACGAACGCGAGAGTGTGGGGGCCGGCGTTCCCGGCGCGGGGGCTCATCGACGTACGACCGTCCCGTCGTAAGGGGGGTTGTGGGGGTGGTGCGCTCAGACGCCGACCGGCTCGCCCGCCGCGTCGGCGATCTCCGCCTCGGCGACCACACCGCTGACGCGGCGCAGCTTCTTCATCGGGCCGAGCTCGGACTCGTAGACCTTCTTCACGCCGTCACCGAGGGAGGCCTCGATGGTGCGGATGTCGCGGACGAGGCGCGTAAGGCCCTGCGGCTCCACGGAGGCGGCCTGGTCCGAGCCCCACATGGCGCGGTCGAGGGTGATGTGACGCTCGACGAAGGTGGCGCCCAGGGCGACCGCGGCGAGGGTGGTCTGCAGGCCGGTCTCGTGGCCGGAGTAGCCGATCGGGACGTTCGGGAACTCGCCCTGCAGGGTGTTGATGACGCGGAGGTTGAGCTCCTCGGCCTTCGCCGGGTAGGTCGAGGTGGCGTGGCACAGGAGGATGTTCTCGCTGCCCAGGACCTCGACCGCGTGGCGGATCTGCTTCGGGGTGGACATGCCCGTGGAGAGGATGACCGTGCGGCCGGTGGCGCGCAGGGCGCGCAGCAGCTCGTCGTCGGTCAGGGACGCGGAGGCGACCTTGTGGGCGGGGACGTCGAACTTCTCCAGGAAGGCGACGGCCTCGGTGTCCCACGGGGAGGCGAACCAGTCGATGCCGCGCTTCTTGCAGTAGGCGTCGATCTGGCCGTACTCGTCCTCGCCGAACTCGACGCGGTGGCGGTAGTCGATGTAGGTCATCCGGCCCCAGGGGGTGTCGCGCTCGATGTCCCACTGGTCGCGCGGGGTGCAGATCTCCGGCGTGCGCTTCTGGAACTTGACCGCGTCGCAGCCGGCTTCGGCGGCGGCGTCGATCAGCTTGAACGCGTTCTCGATGTCGCCGTTGTGGTTGATGCCGATCTCGCCGGTGACGTAGACGGGGCGGCCGGGGCCGGCCTCGCGGGTACCGAACTTGCGGATGCGGGAGTTGGTGCTCATGGCGCAGATGTCCTTACTTGGTGAGGGAATCGAGAGAGGGGCCGAGGATCCAGCTGGCGATCTCTCGGATCGCGCCGTCGCCACCGGGGACGGTGGTGACCGCGCGTGCGGCGCCGCGCACGACGTCGTGGGCGCTCGCGACCGCCACGGGCCAGCCCGCGAGGGCGAAGCACGGGAGGTCATTGACGTCGTTGCCGACGTAGAGCACGCGCTCCGGCGCGATGCCCTGCTCCTCGCACCACTGCTTCAGCGCGAGGTCCTTGCGGTCGATGCCCTGCAGCACCGGGAGCTTGAGCTTCCGGGCCCGGGCGGCGACCACAGGGTTCTGTTCCGTGGACAGGATCAGCATCTTCAGGCCGCTTTTGCGGAGGGCCGCGATGCCGAGTCCGTCCCCGCGGTGCACGGAGACGAACTCCCGTCCGTCGGAGTCGACGAGCACCCGGTCGTCGGTCTGGGTGCCGTCGAAGTCGAGGACGACCGCGTCGATGTCGTCGGCGGTCGGGAGCGCGCCGGGCCGGTCCGCGTCGAAGAGCGGGGCCAGGGCCCGGGCGCGGGCGAGGTCGTGCGGGTCGTCGATCTCCAGCACGCGCGCGGGGTCGGTGCGCACCAGTTCGGTGCGGCCGAAGAAGCGGTGCTGGTGCTTGCGGAAGCCGACCGCTTCCATGCCGTAGGCGGCGCCGGTCTCCAGCAGGTCCTGGGGGCGGTCCTGGCGGCGGGGGCGGAAGGACTTGTCGTGGTTGACGCCGTAGCCGCCGCCGGTGGCCGCGTCGGCCTCCGCGACGGTGCCGGCCGCGACCTCGTCCTCGGCGTCGCGCCAGACGAAACCGTGGAACGGTGCCACGGTGAGCGCCGTGTCGGCGCCGTTCCCGACGATGGCCTCGGCGACCCCGTCGACGTCTTCCCGGGTGATGAACGGGCTGGTGCACTGCACCAGCAGCACCACGTCCACGACCGCGCCGTGCAGGGCCTCGTGCGCGTCCACGGCGTGCAGGACGGCGGCCTCGGAGGTGGCCGTGTCGCCGGCGATGGCGGCGGGCCGCAGCACGACCTCGGCGCCCGCCTCGCGGGCGGCGGCCGCGATGGCCTGGTCGTCGGTGGAGACCACGACGTCCGTCACGAGCCGGGCGGCGCGGCACTCGCGCACCGCACGCGCCACCAGCGGGACGCCGCCGACGGGGAGGAGGTTCTTCGCGGGCACGCCCTTGGAGCCGCCGCGCGCGGGGATCACCGCGAGCACACGGCGCACCGAGGCGCCTTGGCCCGCTTCCGGTTGTGACATGGGGACTACTCCTTGGGCAGGGGACTCGGGGCGGCTCACAGCTCGCCCATCCGCCGGATGACGGGCGCCACGCGCTGCACGCCGTGCCGGTAGGCGCCGCGCGCCGCCCGGCGCACGACCTGCCGGACCGGTCCGGGCTCCTTGTCGGCGGCGGGCGCGCCGGGCAGCGGGGTGCCGTCCGGGCCGAGGTGGTGGCGGGCGAGGATCCCGGGCAGATAGCCGGGCGCGGTGACGGGTGTGTAGTACGGGGCCAGCGGGGGCATGCCGCCGGGCCGGCCGAGCAGCTTGGCGATGCGTTCGCGGGCCGCGTCGAAGGCGGAGTCGTAGGAGCCGTCCGCGGCGACACCCTGCCGGGCGACCCACTCCTCGTCGGGCGTGGGCCGGTGTCCGGCGTCGAGCTGGTCCCAGGAGGCGAGGCAGCCGGAGCCCACGAAGTGGTGGTTGCCGAGCGACTCGCGGATGCCGAGGTCGGTCAGGACGACGGTCGGGACCCGGCGGTGCAGCGACTCCAGGGCGGCCGTGGAGCTGATCGTCACCAGCAGGTCGGTGCGGTCGAGGACCTCGCCCATGTTTCCGTAGACCAGGCGGAAGTTGTCCGGCGGATCGAGGCGCTGCACCAGCTTCTGGTACGGCAGCTCCTCGATGTGGGTGGTGTGTTCGCCCGGCTTGGAGCGCAGCTTCAGCAGCACCTCGCGCTCGGGGTGCCTGCGGGCGTGCTGGACCAGCCGGTTCAGCAGGTACGTACGGTCCTTGCGGCTGTCCGGGACGGAGGGCTGGGCGGCGAAGACGACCGTGTAGGGCTCGCGCTCGCCGGTGTAGGGGGCACCGCCGAGGAACGGCAGGGCCACCTCGGTCACCGACGAGGCGTCGGCGCCCACTCCGTCGTAGACGGCCCGGAAGCGGTCCGCGTCCTGTCGGGAGTTGGCGAGGACGAGGTCCGCGCCGTGCCGCAGCAGCAGGCCGTCGGCGAGCTTCTCGTAGACGACACCGACGTAGCCGGTGACGACGACGGGCCGTGTGGTGCGGTCCTGCCAGACGCGCCCCAGGCCGTGCAGCATCGCCTGCACACCGCCGCCGACGAGGGCGAGGACCAGGAGGTCGTACGACTCCTCTTCCATGGCGCGCAGGAACTCGACGGCGGTGACCTCCCGCAGCGAGTCGGCACGCACGCCCACCTCTTCGAGCTGGCGCGGTGTGGGCGTCGCCCGGCCGCGCAGCAGGAAGCCGTCGAGGACCGGGGGGCGGACTTGCGCGCCCTCGCGCGGTCCGGTTTCCATGGACGGGCCCGGGGCGATGCGGTCCGCGGTCAGCGCACCCCATTTCCATCGGGTGTCTGAGTCCGCGAGGACGGCGATTCGCGGGCGCTTCGGTGTACTTGCTGGCACGTCGATGACGCTAGGAAGCGAATCCGAGGTATGGCGGAACCGCGACTCAACGAAAAGTTAACAACACACCACCGAGAGCCGAACTGGCCTGCCGGAAGGCCGGAAGTACACGGGGTGCACCGTTCTGACACATTGAGTTCACCCGGTGTACGTTCATCGGAAAGTTGCGCTGCCGGGCGGGCTCCTAACGTTTTGCAGGTGCCTAAGCTTTCCGTGATCGTGCCGTTCTACAACGTGCAGCAATATGCCCCGGACACCCTCAGAAGCCTTCGGTTGAACGCCGACCGTGATTTCGAGTTCATCCTGGTCGACGACCATTCGAAGGATGAAACCCCGGCCATTCTCGAACGAGCGGCCGAGGACCTCTCGGATGTCGCCCAGGTGCGTTACATCCGCCATGAGGAGAACGGCGGGCTCGCCACCGCCCGGAACACCGGCCTGGACGCGGCCCAGGGCGAGTACCTGACGTTCCTGGACGGCGACGACTGGCTGGCCCCCGGCTACTTCACCGAACTGGTGTCCGCCATGGACGAGTTGGGATGCGACTTCGTGCGCACCGACCATGTGCAGGCCACCGCGCGCGCCCGTTCCGTGAGCCGGGTGCCGGTCGGCCGCCGCTGGGAGGTGTTCAGCCCGCGGGACGCCATCCTCCCCGCCCACCGCTCGACATCGGTGGACTACGCCTACGCCTGGGCCGGCGCCTACCACCGCCGCCTCCTCGACAAGGGCCTGCTCCACTTCACCCACGGGCTGCGCACGGCCGAGGACCGGCCGTGGATCTGGAAGCTGCACCGTGAGGCGGAGTCGTTCGCCGTGGTGAGCCTGCTGGGCGTGTTCTACCGGCGCGGGGTGGCCTCGTCGCTGACCCAGATCGGCGACGTCCGCCAGCTCGACTTCATCCGGGCCTTCGACCAGGTGATCGAGGAGACCGCGTCCGACCGGGAGGCAGACCGGCTGCTCCCCAAGGCGGTGCGGACCTACTGCGCGATCATCGCCCACCACCTCTCCAACGAAGACAGGTTCGAACCGGCCGTGGCCAGACAGCTACGGGCGATGAGCGCGGCGGCCATCAAGCGCATGCCGCAGGACGCGCTCGGTGACGCACTGGAGGCGATGGACATGGACCGCTCGTCCAGGCTGCGGCGGCTGCGGCGCAGGGTCACCACCACGGAGGCGGCAGCCTGATGCCCGGGACCACTCAGATCTTCTGCGCCTCGACCCTGTACGGCGTCGCCACCCTGGCCGCCGCGATCGACTCGGACCTGTTCGACGAGCCGGACCGTCGTGTGCTGCTGGTGTTCAACAACTCCGCGACCCCGGAGACCACCCCGGCCCTCGACGAGATGCCGGGCTTCGCGCCGCTGCGCGAGCACTTCGACGAGGTGCTGTCCTGGAACGAGGCGATCCGCCCCTTCCACCCCGGGGCCTGGACGCCGCGCTCCGACGACATCCCCCTGTTCGAGCGCTATCTGCGGATGCTGTGGGGCCTCGGCGACGACCGCGTGAGCCTGGTGCTGGAGTCCATCCAGGTGGCGCCCGCGCTCACCGTGGCCCAGCTCTTCACCGACGCCCCCATCGACGTCTACGCCGACGGGCTGATGAGCTACGGCCCCACGCGCAACAAGCTCGACCCGCTGGTCGGCACGCGCGTGCGGCGGCTGCTGCACCTCGATCTGGTGCCGGGGCTCACGCCGATGCTGCTGACCGAGTTCGAGGTGCCGGCGCACCTGGTGCCGTCGCCCGCGTTCCTGAAGGTGCTGGGCGAGGTCACCGAGACCGTCCCCGAGCTGCCCGCCCTGCCCGGTGACGCGGCACTGCTGCTCGGCCAGTACCTGTCGGCGCTGAACATCCTCTCCCCCGAGGAGGAAGAGGACCTGCATGTGCGGATGATGCGGGGCGCGGTCGCCCGCGGCCACCGCACGGTCGTCTTCAAGCCGCACCCGACCGCGCCGGCCCGTTACAGCCGCGCCCTGGAGACCGAGGCCGAGAAGCTCGGCGTGGACCTCACCGTGCTGGACACGCCCGTCCTCGCCGAGGTGCTGTTCGACCGGGCCCGGCCCGCGCTGGTCGTCGGCTGCTTCTCGACCGCGCTGTTCACGGCCTCGGCGCTCTACGACCTGCCGGTCGCGCGCATCGGCACCGAGCTGCTGCTGGAGCGGCTGACGCCGTACCAGAACAGCAACCGGATCCCCACCACCCTGGCGGACGCGCTGCTGCCCGACCTGGACGGCGGGAAGGACGGCGACGTCCTGCCGGCCGAGCGGCTCTCCGGTCTGGTCACCGCCGTCGGATTCACCATGCAGCCGCAGATCTACCCGGAGCTGCGCCCGCAGGCGGAGCGGTTCCTCTCCCGGTATCTCGGCCCGCACACCCGGCGCTACTTCAAGAAGCGCCGTCTCACCTCGCTCGGCCTGCCCGGCGGTATTCCGCAGCGGCTGGCATTCCTGCCGCGCAATTCCACGGCACGCCGGGTGGTCCGGCGGGCCAGGGCGCTGCGCAAGGCGGTACGCCGCTGAAAACGTATGCCGAGCACCGCAAGGGCGTCGGTCCGCCGCAGAGGC